>URLQ01000025.1 GCA_900548745.1 uncultured Prevotella sp. | reverse complement strand
AAGAGCCTCATCACACACGTTTCCTCGGAGCCCACACCAGCGAGATAACGATAATCCCTGAAGGTGACAAAGCTGACGAGTTTGCCGGATGGATAATGCCACGTTTGGGACAATTCAGTGTTTCGCGAAGCTATTTCTCTTGGTTGTTCGGCAGAAAGAAGGAATACAAACTTGACGCCCGCATCAAGGGCGGTGAACGCCATATAATAATGAGTGGCGAATACGACAGCGTATTGCCGATGGACATCTACGGCGAGTATCTTATCAAAGCCATCATCACAGGCGACATCGACAAACAGGAGCAGCTTGGCATTTATGAGGTGAGTCCTGAAGACTTCGCCCTTGCCGAGTTCGTAGACTCGTCAAAACTTGAGCTGCAGCGTATCGTTCGCGAGGGACTTGATGTTTTGAGAAAAGAAAATGAATAAGTATAATAATGAGAATGTGGAACCAAGGAATATCGGTTGCAAGCCGAAGACTCCAGATTCCGAACTAAAAACTCTAAATTTAAAAATATGTCTTTATTAAGAAATTATCTGAACAAGATAAAACCGAACTTTGAGGAGGGCGGCAAGCTGCACTCCCTACGCAGTGTGTTCGACGGTTTCGAGACGTTCCTTTATGTACCGAACCAGACATCAAAGTCCGGCACCAACATACACGACGCCATCGACTCAAAAAGAATAATGAGTATGGTGGTCATTGCCCTGCTACCGGCATTGCTCTTCGGTATGTACAATATTGGATACCAGAATTATACTGCTGCAGGTACCCAAGGAACATTCCTCGATATGTTTATGCTCGGATTCCTTGCCGTGCTGCCAAAGATTCTTGTCAGCTACATAGTAGGACTGGGCATTGAATTTGCCTGGGCACAGTGGAAAGGCGAAGAAATACAGGAGGGATACCTCGTAAGCGGCATCATCATTCCCATGATTCTTCCCGTAGGCTGTCCGCTGTGGGCTATCGCCGTAGCTGTAGCCTTTGCCGTAATCTTCGGCAAGGAGATATTCGGTGGAACCGGCATGAACATCTTCAACGTGGCACTGCTGGCACGTGCTTTCCTTTTCTTCTCTTATCCTGCAAAGATGAGCGGCGACACGGTATGGGTGCAGACCGACAGCATCTTCGGATTCGGCAACACACTGCCTGACGCTTACACCTGCGCAACCCCGCTGGGACAGATAGCACAGGGCGATGTTCCTTCGGCTACGCTCCTTGACAGCATCACAGGACTTATCCCCGGCAGCATCGGTGAGACAAGCGTCATCGCCATTGCCATCGGTACCATAATCCTGCTCTGGACGGGCATCGCTTCCTGGAAGACCATGCTCAGTGTGTTCGTCAGCGGAAGCGTTATGGCATGGATATTCCAGATGACGGGACAGTCACCAGTGGAATGGTATCAGCACATCGTCATCGGCGGCTTCTGCTTTGGAGCTGTGTTCATGGCTACAGACCCTGTTACGTCAGCACGTACAGAGACCGGCAAATGGATTTACGGAGCGATAATCGGAGCATTGGCTGTGATTATCCGTGTCATGAACCCAGGATTCCCGGAAGGCATGATGCTCGCCATACTCTTCGGCAATATGATGGCACCTACGATAGACTACTTCGTAGTGCAGGGCAATATTAACAAGCGACTAAAAAGAATGGACAACAATGGCTAAATTAAATACTAATTCCAATACATATATCATTGCCTACAGTTGCGTGATGGTAGTGGTGGTGGCTTTCCTGCTCGCTTTCGTGAGCAGTTCGCTAAAGCCGGCACAGGACGTGAACGTGGCTCTCGACAAGAAGAAACAAATCCTTGCCGCACTCAACATCAGAAACCTATCTGACGAACAGAGCACGCTGATGTATGAACAGGTGGTAAACGCCGATGCCATCATCGACAGTGAAGGCAACATAACCGCATCTGGCGAAAAGGGTGGCGAGAAGACTGGCTTCCGCCTTAACAGTGCTGACTATAAAGCAGGCAAGCTTGCTATCTTCCTCTGCAACGTGGAGGGTAAGAAGAAATACGTAGTGCCTGTATACGGCATGGGACTATGGGGTCCTATCTGGGGCTACATAGCCGTGAACGAAGACGGCAAGACTGTCTATGGTGCCTATTTCAACCATGAAGGCGAAACTGCCGGACTGGGTGCAGAAATCAAGGACAGCCAGACATGGCAACAGCTCTTCAAGGGCAAGACCATTTACGGCGCCGACGGGAAACCGGTACTGAAAGTGAAGAAGACAAGCGAAATCAAAGACAAGAGCTGCGAAGTGGATGCCGTGACCGGTGCCACCCTTACTTCCGTTGGAGTAAGCAATATGCTGCAGGAAGGTTTCGCAAAGTACAACAAATATTTTAAGAAACAAGGAGACTTCTGATTATGAATAGTAAGATAAAAGACGTTTTCACGGCTCCGCTTAACTTCATGAACCCTGTACTTGTGCAGGTGCTCGGAATATGTTCTGCCCTTGCCGTTACCTCACAGTTGAAGCCTGCACTCGTGATGGGACTTGCTGTAACTATCATTACAGCCTTCAGCAACCTCATCATCTCCATCATACGCAAGACGGTGCCTACAAGAATCCGTATCGTTGTGCAGCTGGTAGTGGTGGCAGCACTCGTAACAATAGTAAGTCAGATACTGAAAGCCTATGTCTACGATGTCAGCGTGGAGCTTTCGGTCTATGTAGGACTTATCATCACCAACTGCATCCTTATGGGACGACTTGAAGCCTTCGCCATGCAGAACAAGCCCTGGCCGTCGTTCGTCGATGGATTTGCCAACGGGCTGGGCTACGGCATAATACTCGTAGTGGTGGGAGCCTTCCGCGAACTACTCGGACGAGGCACGCTGCTCGGATTCAAGATAATCCCTGAAGCAGCCTACGAATCTGGTTATATGAACAACGGCACAATGACCATGCCTGCCATGGCACTCATCATGATTGGAGTGGTGATATGGATTCATCGTGCATATTTTTATAAGGAGGAGAAATAAATGGAACACATGATTAATCTTTTCTTCAGATCCATCTTCGTGGACAATATGATCTTTGCTTTCTTCCTCGGCATGTGCTCTTTCCTTGCCGTATCAAAGAACGTGAAGACATCGCTCGGACTGGGCATCGCTGTAACTTTCGTGCTCTGCGTCACCGTGCCAGCCAACTATCTGCTACAGACCAAGGTGCTGGGTCCAGACTGCCTCATCAAAGGTGTAGACCTGAGCTACTTGTCATTTATTCTCTTCATTGCTGTCATCGCCGGTATCGTGCAGCTGGTGGAAATGGTTGTGGAACGCTTCTCGCCATCGCTCTACGGAGCACTGGGAATATTCCTTCCACTCATCGCCGTAAACTGTGCCATCATGGGAGCTTCTCTCTTCATGCAGCAGCGAATAAACCTGGAACCTTCCAGCACACAGTATCTGGGTAACGTCGCTGACGCATTCGTATACGCCTTCGGTTCCGGACTCGGATGGACACTCGCCATCGTGTCAATGGGAGCAATACGCGAGAAGATGCAGTATAGCGACGTGCCGAAGCCTCTGCAGGGACTCGGCATCTCATTCATCGTTGTCGGCCTTATGGCGATTGCAATGATGTGCTTCTCCGGATTGAAAATATAAACGTAGAGGAGTTGACTCTTCAACTAAAAAGAAACGACAATGAACATAAGTTATATATTTGCCAGCATGGGAGTATTCCTCGCCGTAATACTCATACTCGTAACAGTACTGCTGGTGGCAAAAAAATACCTGAGCCCAAGCGGAAAGGTGAAGCTTACAGTAAACGGCGACAACGTGCTTGAAGTGGAACAGGGCGACAGCGTGATGAACACCCTCAACGAACACGGTATACACCTGCCCTCTGCCTGCGGAGGAAAAGCAAGCTGCGGACAGTGTAAACTGCAGATTCTGAAAGGAGGTGGCGAGATTCTTGACTCCGAAAAGCCACACTTCTCACGCAAGGAAATAAAAGACAACTGGCGACTGGGATGCCAAGCCAAGATAAAGGGCGACATGGAGGTGAAAGTGCCTGAGTCCGTGATGGGAGTAAAAGAATGGGAATGTACCGTTATCGGCAACCGCAACGTGGCTACCTTCATCAAGGAATTCAAGGTGGCTCTGCCTAAAGGGGAGCACATGCACTTCGAACCGGGCTCGTACGCACAGATCAGTATTCCTGCCTACGACATGGACTACGACAAGGATATCGACAAGGCTCTCATTGGAGAAACCTATCTGCCGGCATGGCAGAAGTTCGGACTGTTCTCGCTCAAGTGCAGGAATACCGAGCCTACCATACGTGCCTACTCTATGGCTAACTATCCCGACGAGGGCGACATCATCACACTTAACGTGCGCATAGCCACACCACCGTTCAAACCTAAGGACCAGGGACCGGGATTCATCAACGTCAGTCCGGGTATAGCATCCTCATATATCTTCTCGCTCAAGCCGGGAGACAAAGTGATGATGTCGGGACCTTACGGCGACTTCCATCCTCAATACGGCACAGGACGCGAGATGATATGGGTTGGCGGAGGAGCCGGAATGGCACCGCTACGCGCACAAATCATGCACATGCTGAAGACGAAGAACTGCCGTGACCGCGAAATGCACTACTTCTACGGAGCAAGAGCACTGGAGGAAATACCGTTCCTCGACGATTTCCTGCAACTGGAGAAAGACTACAGCAACTTCCATTTCCACCTTGCCCTCGACCGTCCTGACCCGAAGGCCGATGCAGCAGGAGTGAAATACACACCAGGCTTCGTGGCTCCTGTGATGGGCGACACCTATCTGAAACAGCACGAGGCTCCGGAAGACTGCGAATATTACCTCTGCGGACCGCCTATGATGTCAAAGACTGTTCTCGACCTTCTGCACTCTCTCGGTGTTGAAGACGACATGATACGATTCGACAACTTCGGAGGATAGACCAAGATGGATGTTTATCAATTTATCCAACAACTGTCAACCATGACCAGATAAACGGTCATCTGACAATACCATATAAAATAGTGCAGGACAATTGTTGTTCTGCACTATTTTTTATTCCAGATCAGTCATTAGGAATACTACAAACACATATCTGCCATCGCCTCCAATTGTTCCAAGATCTGTGGCTGGAGGAATGCCAAATTATTCCGGAACACTTGCACATCCGCTTTTTTTCCCATATCTTTGCATCGATTATTGAATAAACTAAATATTATGAAACTTAAATACATAATTACAGCAATCATTGCAACAGCAATACCTTGTAAAACAATGGCACAACTGACACAGACCGTGAAACTTAGAATAATACAGACCAGCGACGTGCACGGCAGTTTCTTCCCTTATGACTTCATACAGCGGAAAGAGACTAAAGGCTCATTGGCAAGAGTCAGCTCATACGTTGAAAAGCTGAGAAAAGACTACGGCAGAAACCTTATACTGCTCGACAATGGAGACATCCTGCAAGGGCAGCCTTCATGCTACTATTACAACTATGTTGCAACGGATAAGGAAAACATAGTGTCAAAGATATACAACTACATGAAATACGATGCCGTAGCCTTCGGAAACCACGACGTGGAACCTGGCCATAAGGTATACGACAAATGGGTTAGCGAAATACAATGTCCCGTACTGGGAGCCAACATCATCGACAATGCAACAGGACTGCCATACGTTAAACCCTTCACCATCATAGAGAGAGACGGAGTAAGAGTGGCTGTGCTGGGCATGCTTACACCTGCCATTCCCAACTGGCTTGACGAGAAGCTGTGGGCGGGACTGCACTTCGAGGACATCGTGACATCAGCAAAGAAATGGGTGGCTTATATTAAAAAGAACGAAAAGCCCGACATTATAATCGGACTCTTCCACAGCGGATGGGAAGGAGGAATAAAGACCGACCTGTATTCGGAAGACGCTGCTCGAACAGCAGCACAGCAGGTGGATGGTCTCGACCTCGTTCTCTTCGGCCACGACCACCATGCACGAAAAGCTGTTGAAAAAGGACCGAACGGCAACGATGTGCTCTGTCTTGACCCTTCGGCTAACGCACAGAACGTGGCTGACGCCGAAATAACAATCACGAAGAAAGACGGAAAAGTAGTAGAGAAGACGATAAGCGGCGAGGTGCGCAGCATCGCCAATGAGCCTATAGACGAGAAATACGTAAGCTATTTCGCCAGCGACATAAACGAGGTGAAGCAATACGTGGACAGGAAGATCGGCACTATAGGCAAGACTATGTACACACGCGACAGCTTCTTCGGCAGCTCCGCATTCATCGACCTCGTACACAACCTGCAGCTCAGACTGACAAAGGCTGACGTATCGTTCAACGCCCCATTGCAGTTCAACGCCGAAATAAAGCAAGGACCAATCCACGTCAGCGACATGTTCAAACTATACAAATACGAAAACAAGCTCTGTGTCCTGCGTATGACAGGCGAGGAAATACGACGCCATCTGGAAATGAGCTACGACATGTGGGTAAACACGATGAAACAGAAGTCTGACCACATCATGCTGCTCGACGAAAGAAACACCTCCGACCTGCAGAAGTTCGGATTCAAGAACATGACCTTCAACTTCGACTCTGCTGCCGGCATCATATACGAAGTGGACGTGACAAAGCCTGACGGACAGAAGGTGAACATCATAAAGATGCAGAACGGAGAGAAGTTTGACCCGAAGAAGTGGTACAGGGTGGCTATGAACAGCTACCGCGCCAACGGCGGAGGAGAGCTGCTTACCAAGGGGGCAGGCATTCCAAAAGACGAACTGAAGAAAAGAGTGGTCTACGAGAGTGACCACGACCTGCGCCACTATCTCGCCCAGGAGATAGAACGGATGAAAAAGATTTCTCCACGTCCGAACAACAACTGGCGCTTCGTTCCCGACAGTTGGGCAAAGCCTGCTCTCGCAAGAGACAGAAAACTATTATTCAACGAATAGCTTTCCTATACATAAGGCGAATATTCAAAAGACGAATTCCGATATTGCCACTGACATTACTATTGAACTTGTCATCAAACAGTAGTGTTAGTGGCAATTTCTTTTATTCTCCAATAGTCGACCATTGAACCCCCAAAAATCAGACTTTTGATACGTAAATCAGAAAGTTTTTTGCTTGATATATGCATACCACATCCAGACAGCCTTCTGCATAAATAACCGATTTGATTGTATAAATAAACGGTTTGTTCCACACGCCTGTATAGTTCGATTATGGCAATCACGTCAAGCCTCTGTAAACACGTGATTTTGTCATCATTTAGAAATTCGGTAACTTTCCAATAGAAAGTCCGTAACTTTCTCATAGAAATTCGGTAACTTTCTATTTGAAGTTGATTGGACATCTATTTCATGTTACTTCAACAAGCATCCAAATCTATATCCATCTCCCTCTTTTATGCCCCCAACATGCACGTTGTAATTGTATAAAAATACAATATCGCATCACGCTTCGTTCGTTATCCTTAGTGTGTTTTTAGGTTCATCAGGAAAACGGAGTGATAGAAACTTTAAAGTGGCTTTAACAATTCAGAAGAGTGGATTTTGTTTAGCTTTTAATGAGTAATAGCGAGCTATTGCGAATTAAAAACGGACAAAAGACGCCTTATAAAAAAAATAAAATACTGCAAGCTGTTGTAAAAATTGCATTTAACGACCTAATGACCGTTTTGGGTTAAACTATATTTTTCATCTTATTATTAGCATTTTCGGGTTATTTTGAGTAAGTTTGCACATATTTTATAATACAGAACAAAGAACTATATAAATTTATGATACTAAAAACCGATTGCTTCCTGCCATGTACCGACCTCAAAGGCATGGAATCCACTCTATGCCAACTTAGAGAATGCAGGGCAGTAAGACACATAAACCTGCTCGTAACCGAGGAGTTTGCCTTGAAGAATACAGCTCCTGAAGGATGCACAATGATTGTGGTAGACAATATAACATCGGCACTCGCTATAAACAGCATCGCCGACAATACCGACTCTGAATACTCGCTGCTCTATACAAAGAGCCTGCCGCTGACCATCGGACTGTACGGTATAAGACGAATGTTGAGAGTGGCAGCTGAAACAAACGCCGGAATGGTATACAGCGATCACTATTCGGTGGAAAACGGACTAACCGTAAACCACCCCGTAATAGACTATCAGAAGGGCAGTCTCAGAGACGACTTCGACTTCGGAAGCCTGCTGCTGATAAAGTCGAAACTCATAAAAGACTATGCTGCGGAAAACGACAACAGCGACTTTAAATATGCTGCACTCTATGACCTGAGACTGTTCGTCAGCCGTCAGGCTGCTATCTTCCACATCAACGAATACCTCTACACAGAAGAGGAAAACGACACGAGAACAAGCGGAGAGAAGCAGTTTGACTACGTAAATCCAAGAAACCGCAACGTACAGCTGGAGATGGAAAGCGCCGTTACGAAACACCTCAAGGAGGTGGGAGCCTTCGTAGACACCGCATACTACGACACTCCCGACTTCAAAGAACAGGACTTCGATTGTGAGGCATCGGTGATAATACCCGTAAGAAACAGAGAGAAGACCATCTGCAACGCCGTAGACAGTGCGTTGGCACAGAAGACGAACTTCAAGTTCAACGTTATCGTCGTGGACAACCACTCCACCGACAACACCACCACCCTGCTCGAAGAATACACAAAAGCAGACAGCAAAAAATACTCTCCACGCCTCATTCACATCCGTCCCAAGAGAACTGACCTCGGAATAGGCGGATGCTGGAACGTGGCTATCGACGACTCCAACTGCGGACGATTTGCAGTACAGCTCGACAGCGACGACCTTTATTCATCGGAAAACACGCTGCAGACCATCGTCGACGAGTTCTACAAACAGAACGCCGCCATGATTATCGGTAGCTACCGCATGTGTGACTTCGATCTCAACACGCTGCCGCCGGGACTCATCGACCATGCTGAATGGACTGAAGACAACGGATGCAACAACGCTCTGAGGATAAACGGACTGGGAGCGCCAAGGGCTTTCTTCACGCCTATGGCGAGACAGCTGCAATTTCCTAACACAAGCTATGGCGAAGACTACGCCATGGCTCTGGCTTTCTGCAGGAAATACAAGATAGGAAGAATCTTCAACGAACTGTATCTCTGCCGCCGATGGGGTGGCAACAGCGATGCCGCACTGAGCCAGGAAAAGATAAACGCAAACAACCTCTACAAGGATAAGATACGTACCATAGAACTCTATGCCCGCCAGCAGATGCTGAAAGGCAACACAGGATTCATGGATGACAATTCGCTGCACCGCTTCTTCAACAGACAGCTGGAACAATGGGAGGAGGCAAGAATACACTTCCGCGACCTGCACAACGTGGAACAACGAACTCTCTGCTGTGACAGCATGCCACTGAGAGTGCAGTTCAACCCGGCACGCATAGTGTCTACAGGAGCAAAGATAGACAAGAAGACTCTTGAAAAGAGACCATGTTTCCTCTGTCAGAAAAACAGACCAGAGAAGCAGATGACAAAGGTGTTCGACAAGGATTTCGAGATTCTCGTCAACCCCTTCCCTATCCTGCCGATGCACTTCACAATACCGATGCGCCGCCATCAGCCACAGAGCATATACAACAACTATGACAAGATTTTCAATATCCTCACGGAATATCCAGAACTGATGGTGTTCTACAACGGACCTAAATGCGGAGCATCTGCTCCTGACCACTGTCATTTCCAAGCAGGTACCAGCGGAATATTGCCATTGCAGCACAGCTGGCAGAAACTGTCGAGAAACCTTACGGAACTGTATTCCAACACCAACGGGGAAACGATATCCATCATCAACGACTACCCCACCCCGGCATTGCTCATACGCAGCAAGACGCAGAAGAGTGGCGACGAGATGTTCCACCACGTATACAAAGCTCTGCCCATGCAGCACGGCGACACGGAACCGATGATGAACCTCGTTTGCTGGCGCTCTGACGAAGACTTCCTCACCGTGGTCTTCCCACGATGGAAACACCGTCCGGCATGCTACCCTACCGACAACGGCACAAACGACACAGACTCTCTGATGGTCAGTCCGGGAGCTCTCGACATGGCTGGACTTATCATAACTCCGAGAAAGGAAGACTTCGACAAGATTACTGCCAAGAGGGCGGTGGATATTCTCAAGGAAGTAAGCATCAGCCAGGAGCAGCTCAACGATGTGGCAGACAAGATAAAGAACGCTGCTGAAAGACAATCGGCTGTCAGCCAGATATGTCCTAAACACCATGAGCCGAACGTTCATGTGGGCATCGTAAGTGCTGAGAAAATTGAGTTCTCGCTCAACGGAGAGTATTCCGCAAAAGGAGAAACGATAACCAGAAAACAGATTGTGGAATTCTCCGAAGGAGGAATCCTATGGAACGGCAACCAATACAGAGAGCTTTGCTTCTTGCCAAAGACAGACAAAGCATCGTTCTCGCTCTTCGATGTTACCATCGGAGTTAACTTCCATTGGGAGCGGAAAGAGACACAGACCTTCCTCGGAGAACTACGACTCGTAGTGGAGGCAGACAAGATATGCGCTATAAACAGTCTGCCGGTAGAGAAATATCTCGAAAGTGTCATCTCAAGCGAAATGAGCGCAACATCAAGCATGGAACTGCTGAAGGCTCATGCCGTAATATCGCGCTCATGGCTGTTGGCACAGATGAAAAAGAGGAAGGATGTGGCACAGGCTGGCAACAACTTCTTCTCGTTCATAAAGAAAGACGACATGCTCATAAGATGGTACGACCGCGAAGACCATACTATCTTTGATGTCTGCGCCGATGACCATTGCCAGCGCTATCAGGGCATTACGAAGAAGACGTCGCCACACGTGGCTGAAGCCATAAGACTGACCAAGGGACAGATTCTGATGTATGAAGATGAAATCTGCGATGCACGCTTCTCTAAATGCTGCGGCGGCGTAAGCGAAGAATTCCAATACTGCTGGGAGGATATCCAAAAGCCTTATCTCGTGGCTGTCAGAGACACGGCAGAGGCTGCCGACAAATGCAACGGCTCCCATAACGAGTTGCCGGACCTGAGCATAGAGGAGAATGCGGACAAATGGATTCGTACGAAACCGGAAAGCTTCTGCAACACCGACGACAGGAAGATTCTATCGCAGGTATTGAACGACTACGACCAGGAAACGGCTGACTTCTACCGCTGGCACGTGGAACTGTCACAGGAGAAGATACAAAGTCTGTTTGCAGAAAAACTGAAAATGGACTTCGGCAGCATCATCGACATGAAAGCCGTGGAACGCGGAAAGAGTGGAAGGATAAGCAAACTGCTGATTAAAGGCACTAAACGATCCTTTACCATAGGTAAGGAACTGGAGATTAGACGCGCACTGAGCGACTCTCATCTCTACAGCTCTGCCTTCGTGGTAGACCGCATGGATATTGATGCAGAAGGCGTGCCACAGAAATTTGTACTGACCGGTGCCGGATGGGGACACGGCGTGGGACTGTGTCAGATTGGTGCTGCCATGATGGGAGAAAAGGGCTATAACTACAACAAGATACTGCTGCACTACTATAATAATGCAGAAATAAAGAAAATATATTAATCAGACAAATATGAGAAATAAAATTTCCCCATGGGCATGGGTGCCTACTCTATATTTCGCAGAGGGACTGCCTAACGTGATTGTTACTATCGTATCGCTCGTACTGTATAAGCAGCTCGGACTAAGTAATGCCGAAATAACGTTCTACACCTCATGGCTCAATCTGCCATGGGTGGTGAAACCGCTATGGAGTCCTTTCGTTGACGCCGTGAAGACTAAAAGATGGTGGGTCATCACCATGCAGCTGCTCATAGGAGCATCGCTGGGAGGAGTGGCATTCACCATTCCTACAAGCATGTGGCTGCAAAGCACACTGTTCTTCTTCTGGATAATGGCTTTCAGCAGCGCAACGCACGATATTGCAGCCGATGGTTTCTACATGCTGGAGCTGAATCCGCACGACCAGACCTTCTTCGTCGGCATCAGAAGCACCTTCTACCGACTGGCTTCTATCTTCGGACAGGGTGTACTCGTGATGATTGCGGGAAACATACAGGTTATGCTAAGGGGAGCCATCTCCTACTCTTGGAGCTTGCTCTTCTATGGTGTGGCTGGAATATTCATCGCCCTATGGCTATGGCACAACGCAAAGCTTCCACGACCTAAGGATGATACTGACCATGAACAGGTTACCGTAACCTCCGTGGTTAGCGACCTTGGCAAGACAATTTCATCGTTCTTCAGCAAATTTCCGCTGAAGGAGACAGTCTTCGCCTTCCTCTTCATGCTTCTCTTCCGTATGCCGGAAGGACTGCTCGTAAAGGTGTCGTCACTCTTCCTCATCGACTCCCAGAGCTGTGGCGGACTCGGACTATCACCTGCGGAATACGGCTTCGTACAGGGTACGGTGGGAGTTATCGGACTTACCCTCGGAGGTATCCTCGGAGGTATTGCGGCAAGTCGCGACGGACTGAAAAAATGGTTGTGGCCTATGGCATGCGCCATTACACTGCCCGACATAGTATACGTATATCTGAGCTATTCGCTCACCCAGAACCTCTTCATCATCAACGCCTGCGTCTTCACCGAACAGTTTGGCTACGGATTCGGATTCACCGCCTATATGCTATACCTATTATATTATAGTCGCGGAGAGCACAAGACATCGCACTATGCACTATGCACAGCCCTGATGACACTCTCGCTGATGATTCCGGGTCTCTTCTCCGGCTATCTGCAGGAAGCTGTGGGCTACCGCTGGTTCTTTATCATCGTCATGATCTTCTGCATCGTAACGTTTATCGTATCGGCACTCGTAAAGATTGACCCATCATTCGGCAAAAAGGATGACGACACTCTTGAAGAGGAAAAGGAATAGCGGAAGAATATATCTTGCAAATAAGAAAAACAGAAAATACAATAAAGTCTACCTATATTAAAAGCCCAGTCCAAATCAGGGCTTTTAACCAAAATCGGTCATTAGGGCTTGCTTGTATTTTGCTTTTTTAGAAGAGTGGATTTTATTTGGCTTTTAATGAGTAATAGCGAGCTATTGCGAATTAAAAACGAACAAAAGACGCCTTATAAGAAGCAAAATACAGCAAGCAGTTGTAAAAAAATACATTTAACGACCTAATGACCGATTTGGGTTTAATGTTATGTTCCTAATCGTTGGCCATCAAATACGAGCAGTACTTATTGAGCAGATTAGACAGAGGCAAATCTCCCTTTTGGTAACGCTCTGCATCGAGTGGCAATATTCTTTCACAAACTTTTCTATGACCTTTAAACATGGCATTGAGATATGGTATGCCATTCTCTTGAGTAACATTTACATCGGTAAAGAACAGAGTGAGGTCCTCTGCATCAAAGACAATGGAATAGCTTGGACGTTTGGCTCCTGGAATGTCTTCTAACAATATGTTCTTGCTTACGAGGTCTTGTATGTCGCGTAGGGCGGTGTCTTTGGAACACTTAGCCAATGATGCCCAAGTCTTTGATGTTATCTTTGCTTCATAGCCATCAAGGAAGAGGTTGAGCATTTGTGTTTGTCGCTCTGTCATAGGTATGGATGCAGCCTTCTGCCAAAAGAAACTTTTGTTTAAGATGGTGGTAACAATGGTTTCTGCTTCATCGAGCGCATCAATCAGTTTCTTCATATACCATACCAGCCATTCTGTGATGTCTCCATCGCCACGTTGCATACGTTCCAGAATGTCGTAATAGTGGTTTTTGTCTTTATTTATTTGAGATGATATATTATAGAAACGCAACTCGCTCTTCTCTCCTCGTGCAAGAAGCATGTCAGAAAGAATGCGAGCCAGTCGACCATTGCCATCTTCGAAAGGATGTATGCTTACAAACCAGAAATGGGCTATGGCTGAACGGACAACACTCCCCCCTGTGTCTTCGCCATCAAACCAAGCTATAAACTTTTGCATCTCGCTTTCTACAAGATTAGGAGAAGGGGCTACATAATGCACCTTCTCACGACCAAACATTCCGCTAACAATATGTTCCTCGTTTGTTCGGTATTGTCCAATCTCTATTTGGCTACCTTCGCTAAAACCGGTTGGGAAGAAAGCCGCTTGCCAAGCGCACAGTTTTTCCTTACAGAGAGGCTGGTCATAGTTCTGCACGGCTTCGAGCATTACGCTAACCACAGAGTCAACATAGTGTGAAGGTGCCGTATATTTCACGTTTTCAATTCCGAGTTTTCTGGCGATTGAAGAACGTACCTGCTCCTCATTCAGACGTACACCTTCAATTTCTGAAGAATATACTACATCATGTGTCAAGTTCTCTGCCATGGCTCTGAGTTTGCTGTCAAAGCCAAGCGAGCTCAATCTGCCGTAAAGCAAACCTTGCTTACGACATACTATTTCCTGAAGGTTTGATACTTCAGAAGCATCCCAACGGAAGTTTGTCCAATTATCTCTTTCGTGTATATACATAATGTATTTGTTCTATGTGCGACAAAGATAGTGCAAACCGAATGCAAAAAGCCAAGCTCGCTTGAGTTTTTGCTGAGGTGCAGCCTATCTTATTTAAAGGATAGCATTAAACACCGCATATTCTGCGACAAAAATAATCAAATAATGTCGAATCGCCAAATAAACCTGTAAAATACCGCATATTTTGCGACGTTTTCAAGAGGGTAACGGCAGACATATATTAAGATTTAATCACGTGAAGTTCTTTCCTGTCCCCTGTCAATTATATTCAGACTGTTGTAATATCAAGAAAACAGCACTATCTGAGGCGATGAAAGGTGATTGCATGGGTGTTGGACAAACAAACAAATCGCACACCATTTATTCTCTGTTGATAAAGGCACAAGTTGTTTCTCTGATTACCGTTATTTTGACGTAAAGGCTTATTCTTTCCTCTTAAATTGTTAAAAGATAAGCTATAAGCTAAATTATTTACGGAATAATTTGGTTTACTTTATAAACTTATTTATATTTGCATCGTGATTCGAACACATTAGGCTGAATCCCGGCTTTCTGCAGGAGTCAGGATGAGCCCAGAGAACAAGAAAACAAAGTGTGTAACATCCAAAACAAAAGAACAATGGAAGAAAAAAGCAATCTGACTGCCGAGCGCAGTCTGGAGATCATCAGAGAATCTATAGAGCGTAGTCAACGCACTATTAACAAGAATTCTGCAATACCGCTCATATGGTGGGGGCTTTGTGTAATCATATTCTCACTGTTCATCGCCTACCTTTGGAAAAACCATGGCGGACCAATATGGAATATGCTCTGGGCCATATTGTGGATAGTGGGCTTAGCAGGAGACAGGATAATTGACAAGCGAAGAGAGAGGGTTCCGACAACCTTTGTGGGGAATACCATCAGCTATGTCTGGGCAACATTTGGCATATTCTGCTGCGGTGTAGGAATGATTTTCGGCTTTATCTGCAGCGGAATGTTGCCATTGGAGCTAATCATACCCAAAGTGTATGCCGCTGGCTGTATCACCAGCATCATCTCCCTGTGTTTTGGGATGGGTACGACCATCACAGGTCTGGTCCTCCGCAACCGTATCATTCAAGCATGTGGTCTTATAGCAGGATTCGGTGGATTCTTCGGGGCATTACACTTCCAAGACCATACACAACTCTATGTGATGGCCGTCGTTGCCTTGATAGGTCTGATTGTGCCAGGTGTGGCAATTTTTATACAAAATAAGAAGTAAGAAGACGCAGTCATGTACAAACCATTAGACCCACTGCTGCACTCCGAGTTGCGACTGGCCGTCATGTCGTTGCTCATCAGTGCCGACGAGGCTGAGTTTCCGTACATTAAGGAACAGACGGGAGCCACGGCGGGCAACTTGAGTGTGCAGATAGACAAACTCTCAGCGGCGAACTACATTGAGGTCGAAAAAACCTTCAAGGGCAAACGCCCATGTACGCTTTGCCACATCACAGAGAAAGGCCGTAAGGCGTTCGAGGAATACGTCGATGTGTTGAAAAGCTATATTGATATTAGTCCTAAGTAGAAAAAATACATTATGTAAAAAGCGGTAGGAAAACGACCTAAATCGTTCTTCTACCGCTTCTCTTATTAAAATGTAATCTTTCTCTTTTTCGTCAATTCAGAATTACTTGTAAAGCTTCATACCAATGTTCATACCTACACTTGCCAATACTGCGAATGCAACTACACTTGCTGTTACTAACATAAATGTCATCATAATTTGTTTCCTTTCTTTTAGTTATCGTTAAACAATCTTTTTACATGCTGCTCTCATTGCAGCTTTTCTAATACCTTTTTCGTTTTTTCTAATGCAAAGATAATGCTATTTGTGTTCGCACACAATATTATCATCCCTAAACTTTAAAGATATATGCTGTTTATTGATTTCCGTCAAAAAGCGATGACATCAATTGACATAAAGCAAGCGAAACAATGCTTATTCTACGTTTCCGTCAAGAGAATACAAGCTGCTTCCATCAAAGCAATGCGTACAAACCTGACATTTTGGCAGTCCGATTGCTTCTATAAGTTGCTCTATAGTGTTGAACTTGAGCGATGTCAAGCCTAAATCCTTTGCTATAGCATCCACCATCTTCTTATACTCCGGTGAATCCGTTGTGGCATACTTGTCAAGGTTCTTGTTGGCATCCCCCTCGAAACGCTCTATCATGCGTCGTGTGATAAGCTCCATATCGCTCTTTGACGATGTGAAATTAATGAAAGGACAGCCATAAACGAGCGGCGGACAAGCGATACGCATGTGGCACTCTTTCAGTCCAGCCTCAAACAACACCTTCACGTTGTCTCTAAGCTGCGTACCTCTTACAATGGAGTCATCGCAGAAGAGCACACGCTTTCCCTTGAGCATTGCCTTGTTAGGAATAAGCTTCATCTTTGCTACGAGAGAACGCATCTGCTGGTTGGAAGGAGTAAAAGAGCGTGGCCATGTAGGAGTATACTTGGCGATGCAACGCTGGTAAGGCACCCCTTTACCGGCAGCATAACCCATTGCCATACCCGTGCCTGAATCAGGAATACCACTGCAACAGTCCACTTCCACATCATCTGTCTTGGCAAGGTTGTAACCGTTGTCGAAACGAACCTGCTCCACGTTCTTGCCCTCATACGTTGATGTAGGGAAGCCATAGTATACCCAAAGGAAGGAACATACCTGCATCTTTTTGTTTGGCTTGCGAACTTGCTCCATGCCGTCTGCAGTTATCTTCACTATTTCTCCCGGACCTACATTATATTCTATCTCATAATCAAGGTTAGGGAATGATGTGGATTCACTCGTCGCTGCGTATGCTCCGTCTTTCCTACCTATTATAATAGGTGTACGTCCCCAACTGTCACGAGCACAGATTATGCCTTCTTCCGTCAATATCATCATCGTACATGATCCCTTGATATGGCGGAACACATTCTCTATACCTTCTTTGAAAGTCTTACCCTGGATAATGAGCAGTGCCACAAGCTCCGTTGGATTAGTACTGCCCGAAGACATTTCCGCAAAATGCATGTTCTTGTCAAGTAATTCCTTGGTAAGTTCATTGATATTCACAATCTTTGCAACAGTACAGATGGCGAATCTGCCAAGATGTGAATTCATTATCAACGGCTGGGCATCCGTATCACTGATAACTCCGATTCCGGATGTAGCACCATCAAACTTGTCGAGATTCGCCTCAAACTTAGTTCTGAAATAAGAATTCTCAAGATTGTGGATGGAGCGGACAAAACCTTTCTCCTTACTATACGTTGCCATACCTCCTCGACGTGTGCCGAGATGTGAATTGTAGTCAGTACCGTAGAACAGGTCTGCCACACAGCTTTTCTTGGAAATAGTTCCGAAAATGCCTCCCATAATTTTTTACCTGATGTTTTTTAAGTTCGCGTTATAGGGCACAAAGGTAGTATAAAAATTTCGGCATTTTTTATTTTTATGCAAATAATAAGCTATTTTGCAATGATTTTTTAAGGTAAGACAATAAAAAGACTTCCGTCAGTTTACCAACAGGCTGTCTGACGGAAGTCTTTTCTTTATAGACTACTACGTAATTTTATTTATTCCTTATAGAAATCTATTGTTACGAAAGGACGAAGGTCATATTTATAAGTAGACTGAATATCATCTACTATGCCTGTTCGTGAATTATATGCTTTAATTGCACCGTCATCATCTCTAAACAGATATTTACCTAAAAAAAAGACTGAGAAATTCAATTTATCAAGTTCGTTATTTATCCCTTCTTTATTTTCAGAGTTAAATACCCACAGCAGTTCATCCTTTGTAGGCAGTCTCCATCCGCTTATTTCATCTACGGCGACCTTAGCAATGGCTGCTGCCACTACGCTTTCCTTATCTGCATCTCCAAATATAACTTGACTTAAAGTCTTAGGCGTAATCAGCGTCACCACCGTCTTGTTTCCTTCCGTTTTCGATTTCAGAACATAGCAACCCTTATAAACGCTGCCAGCCTGAGGAGCATCGCCTGTCTCCACGTTATCACCGTTATTCTCCTCGTCAACGAGTTCTGAAGAGTTTACTGTAACATTCCATTGCTTTGTCTCTCCCCACTCTTCGCCTTTAATCATGCACTTCAATGACGGATTAGCCACGCCAACATAATCCACATTCAGCTCAACCTTGTAGTTTGCCGTCAGCTCCGACTCACCAACAGTCGTAAACACCTTCTTACCCTTCTTCGTTGTGAAGACGAACTGTAATACCGGCTTACCAACAGAAGGCATCAAGAACAATCCGCAATCAGTCTTCCATGTTCGGTCTTACCTACCCTGCTTACGGAAACAGTTTCTTTTGCCTGTTCTCCGGAGTACTCACCGTTAATCTTTACCGTCTCATAAAGCGGCATCAAGGTTGCCGTGATGTCTATAACATCCTCCGGCACATTGGTAACACATACAGAAACGAGTTTGAACACCTTGCGTTTCATCTCCAATGTCACCTCCGCATCATGATCATCCTGCAGACTGACAGTCTCGCTTGCACACATAATATCAGTATGCTTCTGTCCGTCTTTAAGGGCGACAACGGTCTGTGGCGTTGCCGTATCCATACTCGGCAAGATGTAATTAGAGTCGTCTGCTCCTGCCACAGCATATATCCTATACGTGCCAGCTTCAAGATTAAAGTCAGCCTCAACGCTCTCATCCGCAATATGCTTTAATGCCACGCATTTGTCGGAGGAATTAAAGACATAGATACAGATAGGCTTTGCCACGTTCATCTCCGTCACACCTGCTGACACAGCCATCGTCTTTACCTTCATAAGGACTTTACCGTCACCGGTATAATCTCCATTATCGCTGGCATTGTCTTTAGCACATGACGCTGCCAGCATGACAGAAAGACAAACAAAAATAAATCTAATGAATCTGTTTCTCATAAGCACATAATTTAAAAGTTAATAAAAAAAAGAAGCAAGACCACACGTCACACTATTATTTTATGGAACGCCGTACAATCTTGCTTCTCCTGTAGTAATTCTCTTTATATTTAAGTCGCCTACTTGCTCAAGCCTATCTTACTACCGAAGTTGCAGAACCAGAAGACATAAACATAATATACAAACATCATTGCAACGGCATAACCTACGCCGAGAGCCGGACTGTCAACGATAAAGCCCATCAGCAGCGGAAGAGTGGCTCCACCAACAACACCAAGGTTGATAATGCCGGAAGCTGCCTTTGTATGAGGACCAAGTTCCTGAAGACCGAGGTTGAATACCAAAGGCCACATTACAGAATGGAACAGACCTGCAGCAAGCATTGCATAAACGGATGCTATTCCAGAAAGGGCGAATGAAGATGCCACACACAAAGCTCCACAAACAAGACAAACTGAAAGTATCTTTCTTGGTTTGAACTTATTAAGAATGATAGCACCGGCAAAACGTCCTACCATCATACTGCCCCAGTAATATGGAAGGAAATCCGTAGGACTGCCATATTGAGCCAATTCCGGATTGCTCTTGAAATAAGCGGGAAGCATGGAAGGAACACCAAGCTCTATACCCATATAGAAGAAGATACCCAACATTCCGAGCCATACATGAGGATACTGGAACACCGAGTCCTTGTATTCCTTCTTCTCGCCAGTCAGTTCCTCAGCCTGTTCACCTTCGTTGATATTTGGCAATTTCAGGAAGAAGAGCACAGCACACAGGATAAGTGTGAAGATACCAAGACCGAGATATGGACCAGGCACAGCATCCGGTGTAGGAACCTTACCTGCGATAATCACATATGTGATGAACACCGGAGCCACAGTAGTAGCGGCTGAGTTAAGTGCATTGGCAAGTGTCATGCGGAAAGCGCCCTTCTCTGGAGAGCCAAGCACCATAACGTATGGGTTAGCCACAAGCTGCAACATCACGATTCCAAGGGCAACGATAAACATACTGCCGAGGAATACGGAATATATAACAGATGTCGACATGCCGAGCATAGAAGAAATGCCGAGATAGTTGATGATGAATCCGATGCCCACCACGGCAAGACCCAGAAGCAACGTTTTCTTGTAGCCGATCTTGTTCATCAGCAGGCCGAACGGTATAGACAAGGCATAAGCACCATAGAACGCTGTGTTCACAAGCTGTCCCTGAGCATCCTTCAGATTAAAAGCCTTTTTACAAAAGTCAATCATCGAGTTATTCATTGTCGTGATGAATCCGATAAGGAACAACACGGCAAATACCACAATAAGCGCAAACGTATAGTTTGGCGTTTTCCTTTGAATATTATCCATAAGTTAGTGATTAAAAATGTTTATTTAAAAGATTGTTACCTATTTAATATTTAGTAGCTGTTGGAATAAGAGTAAAGGAAGACGAGAAAGCGACGACCCACCGTCCGTCCTTCTCAATCTTCCTTGTATCATCTGATGTCTTTTAAGACAATCTGTCAGTAGGAACACCCTTCAGCTCGCCTGTCTTTGTAGAACGAGTCTTGCGGATAGCGCGCTTACGCTTTGGCTTCTCCTCCGTTGGTGTTTCGGTCTTTACTCCTGCCAATTCCGGGTCTATCATGATACGGCCACAGTACTCGCAAACGATAATCTTCTTGTGCATCTTGATGTCGAGCTGTCTCTGAGGCGGAATCTTGTTAAAGCAACCGCCACAAGCGTCACGCTGCACATATACGATACCCAAACCATTGCGTGCATTCTTACGTATTCTCTTGAAACTTGTGAGCAGACGTGGCTCAATCTTTATTTCAAGGTCCTTAGCCTTTTCCTTGAGTCTTTCCTCCTCGGCACGTGTCTCGTCGATAATCTCGTCAAGCTCATTCTTCTTTTCTTCGAGAGCCTGCCTGCGGTCAGCAATCTGTTCCTCAGCATGCTTCAGGTCGTTCTGACGCTCTTCCACCTTTATTCCAGCCTCACGGATTTTCTTGTTGCAAAGTTCAATCTCCAATGTCTGGAACTCTATTTCCTTTGTCAGAGTGTCATACTCACGATTGTTCTTCACATCGTCAAGCTGCTTCTTGTATCTCTCCACGCTTGCCTGTGCCTCATTGATTTCAGCCTTCTTCTGAGAAACGGCCTGCTGGAAGTCTTCTATCTCACCCTTGATTTTCTCCACACGGGTGTTAAGACCGGCAATGTCATCTTCCAAGTCCTGCACTTCGAGAGGCAACTCTCCACGGAGAGCCTTCTTCTCATCGATAGCCGACAAGGTGGTTTGCAACTGATAAAGAGTCTTCAACTTCTCTTCCACTGACAAATCTGTTGGATCTTTTTTTGCCATATTCGTTTATAAATAGATTATAGGATTTGTGTTGACGTCTGAGAGTACCGCTCTCACGCCCTTACACTCGTCCTCGATTATTGATTTAAATATTTCTTTAGTAAATTGTTCGCTCTGGTAATGTCCGATAACAGCTATCTGTATCTCCTGCTCATGGGCAAAATATTCATGATAGTGCATCTCGCCGGTAACGAATGCGTCTGCGCCGAGCCTTATTGCATCCGGCAGGAGAAACGAACCGGCACCGCCGCATATTGCCACCTTGCGTATCGGACGGCGCAACAGTTGGTTACACTGCACGCTTTCCACATCGAAAGTCTTCTTCAGCATCATGATGAAATCGTCTGCCGCCATAGGCTCGGCAAACTCTCCCATCGTGCCGCTTCCACACTTGATGCCCTGCACCTCCTTTTCGGCAAAGAACCCTACGTTCTGCAAGTCCATCTTCTCGGCAATCTTGAAGTTGACCCCACCCTCCGCATTGTCCATATTGGTATGCATGGAAAGTATAGTGATGTCATTCTTTATCGCTTTTGCCACAGCCCTCTGCACATAGTCGGCATAGGTAAGACGCTTTAACGGATGGAACACCAAAGGATGGTGCGATACTATGAGGTTGCATCCTTTCTCTATTGCTTCGTCAACGATACTCTCTGTAACGTCAAGACACAACAATGCCCCTGATACTTCCGCCTCTGTCAATCCTACCTGCAAGCCGGCATTATCGAATCCTTCCTGCAGGGGCAGAGGCGCAAAACGTTCAAGGGCACTTACCACTTCTTTTATTTTCACGCTTTTCAGCCTTTCTTTTTCAATCAGCCGCAACAAATCGCAGCATATTATATATAATAATGTGCAAAGATAGATATTATCTGCTTATTAAGCTCAAAACGATCGGGTTTATTAATATGTTTTAACTCAAATGCCCCATTCCGAAGCATCTGCAGCTGCCTCAATACGCTTTTCTATACTGTCCGGCAACTTCGGGAAGAAGTCGAATCCCGTGATGCGTTCCACCTGGTCAACACTGTTCACGTAGTCGCCTTTGGGCCTGTTGCCATCTCCATTCTTATATATGAATCCTATAGCCTTGGGCTCTCCCTTCATGCAAAGCACCACCTTGAAGAACGCTTCCGGCACAACGACCTTGTTCTTTCCTATCGTCTTGTGCTTGCCTTTATACAAGACCGGACCGCACACGATATATACATCGCCATACTCCTTTGCCCACTTCCTGCACATATTCTCCATTTCGTTCCAGTCGCCACGGTTCAGACTCGGAGCCTGCGGACAGATATTCGTAAACAGGAATGACTGCATCATCGCTTCTTCACTCCATTTGTTGTCACCCGCCGGACACATATGTCCACGGTCATAGCGGGAGTTGTAGTAATCCCAGTCTGTGGCTCTCGGCTCCTCCACATCCTCGTCCTCATGGAAAGCCTTTCTCGGACGCTTTGCCTGTCCGTCGGTATGCGCCGCCGTAAGATGCCATGCCACCCAGTTTGGAAGTTTCGTTTCTGAATTATACGATACGGTATAGCCCGTCCTTTTCAGCATCTGCTCCGGTATGCCCTTCAGCGGAGCCGGAATTTCAAAAGCATCAGCAACAGCCGACTTCGCCGACTTCTTGTCTGTCTGCCCAGACTGGCTTCGCTCCTCCGTGCCATCCACACTATCTTTAATACCTCCTATAAGAGGCTTGTGCGCACTGTTTGCCATACATCCGCTCATCAAGCAGACGGCAAATGCCATTAACAATGACTTATAAAACCTGTGTAACATATTATATTGATGATTTTTTAATACTGTTGCAAACTTACAAAAAAAAACGGGAAAAAAAAGAGCGGTTCACCGATAGTATATCTTTACGACTCGGCATTGGATACAAACTTTAAGAAAACTGGGTACGTTAATTAATCCGAATGCCTGCGTCAACCTTTAAAAACATACTATAAAAAGTATCGGTGAACCGTCTTACCATATACGTCTTCACAGATTGCATATGGATGCATATCTACAATATTTCGGTTGCAAAAGTAAGCCATTGGCGGATTAACCCGTATAAAAATATGTTCCATTTATAGAAAAAATCGTTCATTGACACAAATTTGTTAGCCAATGAACGATTTTCGTCTGTATTTTTATGCCATGGAACAGGAATTTTTATTTATTCCTGACGTCACCCGGCAGCATTTCATATTCATCCTTGAAGCATTTCGTAAAGTAGGAAGGAGAAGAGAATCCCACTTCATACGCTATTTCCGCTATGCCCTTGCTGGTTTTCTCCAGCAGAGTCTTACTTTTCTGCAGGCGCGATTTGCGCAGCAGGTCTACAGCAGAAAGCCCCGTAAGAGCCTTCACCTTTCTATACAGCTGCACGCGGCTGAGTCCAATATGCTTTCCGATAGCCTCCACACCAAAGTCCGAGTCTGACATATAATTATGTATTATATCGTAAAGGCGTTCCATAAACTCCTTGTCAGCTTGAGACAATCCACTGTTGTCCACATTCTCCAGCGGATCGGTCTTTGACCCTACGCCAAGCATCTTGCGGCTCCTCAACAGGTTTTCAATGCGCACCTTCAGCAGTTTGCTGCTGAACGGCTTGGTTATATATGAGTCAGCCCCATGCTCATAGCCGTCAATCTTACGCTCTTCCATATTCTTCGCCGTGAGAAGCAGCACAGGAATATGGCATATCGCCGTGGTTTCTTTCAGCTTCTTGCAGAACTCCACTCCATCCATCACAGGCATCATCACATCGCAGACCACGATGTCTGGCACATACTTCAAAGCCAAGTCAAATGCCTCCTGACCATTCGTTGCCGTAAGCACGATATAGTCTTCTGCAAAGACATTGCTTATATACTCGCGGATATCATGGTTGTCATCAACGACAAGCAGCGTCGGCTTGCTGTCTTCCGCAGCCCCCTTGCTCTCTGCGGCTGCGGCATCTGCGGCATCAGCCTCTGCGGCTGCCTTGCCGTCAGCGTTCTTGCCGTCATCTTTTATGATACCGTTTTCGGCATACAGTTCTTGCGAGCAAGGCAGAAGAATACTGAACGTGGTGCCTTTTCCCAACTGGCTCTTTACCGTCACAGTACCATTGTGCAGCTCTGCATTCGCCTTCACTATAGCCAGTCCGATACCTGTGCCGCCTTCTGAATTCTGGGCTTGGAAGAAGCGTTCGAACACTTTACTCTGCTCTTCCTCGGATATTCCGTGCCCCGTATCTTCTACCGAAAGCTGCAGTTTGCCGTCTGCTGCATCAGAGAGAGTGACCGTTACCGTACCTCCCTCGTCGGTATATTTCAAGGCGTTGCTCAACAGGTTGAGCACCATACGTGCAACCTTGTCCACATCAGCCACTATGCTCCTGTGGGTAAACTTGTCTGTATTTACCAACAGTCTGATACCTTTCTTCTCGGCGAGCGGATAGAAGTTCAACGTCCATTGCTTCAGACTTTCCACCAAGTCGAAGCTTTTAAGCTTGAGCTCCATCTTGCCGCTCTGTATCTTGCGGAAGTCCATTATGTCGTCCACGATACGCTGCAAGGCAAGTGCATTGCGCTCTATGATACTCAAGAGCGTCCTCGTACGCAAGTCGAGCTTACTGTTTTCCATAATCTGCTTCACGGGGTCAACGATCAGCGTGAGCGGCGTGCGCAACTCATGACTCACATTCGTAAAGAAAGCAAGTCGCGACTGCGTAAGCTCCACAACCTCATCGTTCAGCCTTTTCAGGTCGGAGTTCTTTTTCGACAATGATACGGAAAGCTTCTTCTTCTCCATATACGCCCTGTATAACGACACAGCCGACACGATAACGAAAATCAGGAACATGGCAAGCATACACAGGAAGAGTTCCTGCGCACGGTTATACTTCTCGTATTTTAGTACCTGGTGGTGGAGAGTCTCCAGGGTTGTGCGTTGATTTTCCATGCTCTGCATCGTCATGGTTGTAAGTTCCGCATCATCTTTGGTTATAATAGCGGTGGCAAGACTGTTTTCCTTCTTCACCGGCTCACCGCCAAGTATCCTGACAGCAAGCATCATCACCCCCTCACCACCTGTCGGATTAAGATAAGAGGCATCGAGAACACCTTTATACACGAGTGACACACCGCCGTCTTCACCCAGCAGTCCGTCCACGCCAACAAACTTCGGCATCGGGTTCATGCCCGCCTTTCTGGCTGCGAGATAAGCAGCGTATGCCATACGGTCGTTAAAGGCAAAAACATAGTCGAGGTCATGGGTGCGCTTCAGTATCCTTTCCATCGCCTTTGTCGCACCGTCCTGCTCCCAGTTGGCATGTTCAGAGCTAACGATACTGACTCCCGGATAGCTCTTCAGCGCATCAACAAAGCCCTTGTGACGGTCTTTTGACGGCTTCGAAGTCTTTGGTCCGCATATTTCCGCCACCCTGCCTTTGCCTTCCAGCTTGTCTGCTATATACATGCCGAGGTGCTTACCTATATTATAATTGCTGCAACCTATAAAGGCGGTATACTTTCCCGACTTTATCTTCTTCTCAAAAAGCACTACAGGAATGCCCCTGTCGTAGGCTTTCTCTATGGCAGATGCCAAATCCTCCTCATCGTTAGGCACAACAATAAGCACGTCAACACCCATGTTTACAAGACTGTCTATCTGTGCCGACTGCTTGCGACTGTCGCCACACGACAACTTTATGCACACATCAACCGAGTCGTTGAGGTATGACATCATCATGACTTCCTTATTAAACTTGTCGTGCCAATCATCTTCATAGCACTGTGACACACCTATCATGTATTCTTTCCTGTCGTCAGTACAATCATCCACGACTATACCGACAAAGACGAATGTCACAACAATAAGTGCATAATATATCAGTTTCTTTACTTTCTTCATTAACATACATTACATTAAATTACATGGGGGGAGGTAAAAAAGCACCTGTGATATAAATATGTAGACATTACCCCAATTTGTCGGCAAAGATACTTGAAATAAACTTCATCTGCAATTTCAAACAGAAAAAATACGTCTTTTTGAAAAAAAAAGCTCTTAACAAGAACAACAAATCTGATTTTTTCATATATTTACCGCCGGAAAAGCGATGTTTAACCTTTAAACAAACACGTATTATGAGAATCGGTATTCCAAAAGAAATCAAGAACAATGAGAGCAGAGTCGGCATGACACCTGCCGGAGTAGCAGAACTTATCCGCCATGGCCACGAAGTAATGGTGCAACATACAGCGGGCGAAAACAGCGGATTCAGCGATGCGGAATATGAAAAAGTCGGTGCAAAGATATTGCCCGACATAGAGTCTGTATACCGCGAAGCGGAGATGATAGTAAAGGTGAAGGAGCCTATCAAACAGGAATACAAGCTGATAAGGAGAGACCAGCTCGTGTTTACCTACTTCCACTTTGCCTGCGAACAGGAGCTTACCGAGGCTATGATAGAAAGCGGAGCGGTATGTCTGGCTTATGAAACGGTGGAAACTGACGACCACCATCTGCCGCTGCTCATACCAATGAGTGAGGTTGCAGGCAGAATGGCTACGCTCAACGGTGCCTATTACCTGCAGAAGACAAAGGGAGGAAAGGGAAAACTTATCAGCGGAGTGCCGGGAGTGAACCGCACGAAGGTACTCGTGCTCGGCGGAGGAACGGTGGGAGAAGCTGCCGCACGCATGGCGGCAGGACTCGGAGCCGACGTTTGG
>URLQ01000024.1 GCA_900548745.1 uncultured Prevotella sp. | reverse complement strand
GCTGCACTCGGCAAATTGAGAGTAAACTCTCTTTGCGCTCGTTTGCAAAGTATTTGCATTAACTGATAACATAAACACGGAAGGGTATAAATATGAAAAAGATTCTGGTAATATCACTGAGTGCAGCAGTCTTAATGTCTGGCTGTGGCACAGGAAATGACAATACAGCAGCTGGAGGCTTCATGGGAGCACAGCTCGGCAGTATCCTTGGATCAGCAATAGGTGGAATAAGTGGAGGTCCGAGAGGTAGCGATATCGGCACCATTGTTGGTATGGCTGGCGGAGCAATGGTAGGAGCCGTTGTCGGAAATGCTGCAGACAAGGCAGACCAGCGCAGATATGAAGAATACAAGAGCCAACGCCGCAGTCAGAGGTCTTATGACAACACCTCAGACTATTCGGGCTACAGAAGCGATGAGAACAATGACAGTGGATTCGATCCGGCAAACGGCGGAGATGACATTATTGATTTTGGAGATAATACAGCTCCAATGTCAAGCGACAACGGTGGAACTTTGAACATCAGTGAAAGCAGTTCCATGCATATAGACGGTCTGGAGAGGAACACGCCGATGATAGAGTTGCGTAATGTGCGTTTTATTAACGAAGCAGGCAATCTGACTTTACGAAGAGGAGAAATAGCCAAGATTGTGGTTGAGGTATACAATCGTACATCAGATTATATATATGGCGTGCAGCCGCAGGTTGTAGAAACGACAGGAAACAAGCATGTCTTCGTGTCAAGTCCTATTCTTGTAGAAAAGATAGCTCCGGGTAGAGGAATAAGATATACAGCAATGGTCAAGGCTGACCGGAGAATAAAGGACGGAGAAATAAGTTTTGCCGTTTCAGCAAAAGAAAATGCAAACCAAAATAGTTCGGAAACGAAGACAATAACAGTCCGGACTATAAAATAAGCCTTATGTCGTGAAATGGAGTCGTCTGCATTTCCATTCGCAGGAATAGAAATATTAGAAGTGGATATTTGCATAGTCGATATTGCAAATATCCACTTTTGTCTTGTGACTTTAACAAAATGAAAGTATCAAATTAAAATTTTCCTTTAAAAACTTGGATGGTATTCTTAAATTGCCTACATTTGCCACGTCTTAATAAGCAAATTGATATAACACATAAAGTATAACCTTTTAAAGAATACATTACTATGGAAGTGGAGAAAATTATGCAACAGCTGGAGCAGAAGCATCCTGGCGAGTTGGAGTACCTACAGGCAGTAAAAGAAGTATTAATCTCCATTCAGGACGTTTACAATCAGCATCCTGAGTTTGAAAAAGCAAAAATCATCGAGCGTATCGTGGAGCCGGAGCGTATCATTACATTCCGTGTGCCATGGGTTGACGACAATGGCGAAATTCATGTGAACCTTGGTTATCGCGTACAGTTCAACAGCGCTATCGGTCCGTATAAGGGTGGTATCCGTTTCCATCCGTCAGTAAACCTTTCAATCTTGAAGTTCTTGGGCTTTGAGCAGACATTCAAGAATGCTCTTACAACATTGCCAATGGGCGGTGGTAAGGGTGGTTCCGACTTCTCTATCCGCGGTCGCAGCGATGCAGAAGTTATGCGTTTCTGCCAGGCCTTCATGACAGAGCTTTATCGTCACATCGGTCCTAACGAGGACGTACCAGCTGGTGATATCGGTGTTGGTGGTCGTGAGATCGGTTACCTCTTCGGTATGTACAAGAAGCTTACACACCAGTGGAATGGTGTATTGACAGGTAAGGGCTTGGAGTATGGTGGTTCTAAGATTCGTCCTGAGGCTACAGGTTTCGGAGCTATCTACTTCGTACACCAGATGCTTGAGACTCACGGAATCGATATCAAGGGCAAGACTGTTGCTGTCAGCGGTTTCGGTAACGTGGCTTGGGGTGCTGTAACAAAGGCAACACAGCTCGGTGCTAAGGTTGTTACAATCTCTGGTCCAGACGGATACATCTATGATCCGACAGGTATCAGCGGCAAGAAGATTGATTATATGCTCGAGCTTCGCTCAAGCGGTAACGATATCTGTGCTCCTTACGCTGAGGAATTCCCAGAGGCAACATTCGTTCCTGGCAAGAAGCCATGGGAGGTTAAGGTTGACATCGCTCTGCCTTGTGCTACTCAGAATGAGCTTAACGGTGCTGACGCTGACATGTTGCTCGCTAACAAGACAATGTGTGTAGCAGAGGTTTCTAACATGGGTTGTACAGCTGAGGCTGTTGACAAGTTTATCGCTGCTAAGCAGCTCTTCGCTCCTGGCAAGGCTGTTAATGCTGGTGGTGTTGCAACTTCTGGTCTTGAGATGACTCAGAATGCTATCCATCTCGGATGGACAGAGGCTGAGGTTGACCAGCGTCTGCATCAGATTATGAGCGACATCTATGCACAGTGCGTTAAGTATGGCACTGAGGATGGCTACATCAACTACGTGAAGGGTGCTAACATCGCCGGCTTCATGAAGGTAGCTAACGCTATGATGGCTCAGGGTATCGTATAATGAGAATGAAAAAATACTTCATAATACTTATTTTATTGATTGCATCAAAGGGCTGTCCTTCTCTGGCACAACAGAGAGGGACAGCCTCTTACTATTCTAACCGGATGCATGGAAGACGCATGAGCAATGGTGAAAGATACCATAAGGACAGCCTTACGTGTGCTCATGCAAGGTTTGCTTTGGGTTCTTTATTGAAGGTGACGAATATAAAAAACGGCAAGAGTGTTGTTGTTGAAGTTACCGACCGTTGTGCAAAACATGCCCGTAGGATAATTGATTTGTCATATGCTGCGGCAAAGCAGATAGGTATTCTGTCTCAAGGTGTGGCAACGGTGATGGTTGAGAAGTTTAAAGAGAAGCACGGTGTGCCTTATCGGGATGATGAAGTAAGGGATTTGCCCGAACTTGATTTTGAGACAACAAAGGGAGTACCGGATTATTCTCCGGCTTGGGGGAAGAAGAAACAAACGCATACTGAAACAAATACGGAAAACAAGAAGTAGTAGGAACGCTCTTGTTTGATTGAATCTCTTTGATAATAGACTTTCTTTGTGACTGATAGTCTATTGTCTGAAATTTACGGATATAGATGTTATTCACAGCTATATAGATATCAAGCACAGCTATATATTGCTATATGGTTGCAGCCCCTTTTGTGTGCTTAATGTCTGTCTTGGTTTTATTCCAAATGCCAGATAATGAAAAGAGTGGCAAATGGAATGTATCATTTGCCACTCTTTTATACAATACTCTTATTTACAGAGTTTCAATACTTTATTTGCAGAGTTTCAAAACTCGTGGAGTAATATTGCTGCCTTCAAGACGGATGATGAAAACATTTTGTTTCACGTCGCTTAATGATGTCTTGACAGATGCAATAGACCTTGTAGATAATAGTTTACCTTCTGTAGAATATACCTTTAGGACGGCTCCTATAGCATTGTCGCTTACAAACAGATTGTTGCTTTGTCTGTCATAGCGTATTGCAGACACACTCTTTACGTTAGAGATGCTGTTTGTGTGGAAATCATCCGACAGTTCCTCTCCCATAAGGCTGTTCAGGTAAACCTCAAGTGCAGTATATCCGAGACCGTTTATGAGATTCTGGTCCGCAACGTTCGGATTCAGACCATGTTTCTTCTCCCATTCATCCGGGATGCCGTCGCCGTCAGTATCTGCAGGCACAGTGTAGTCGGTAGAGTATTGGATAAATCCTTCACAGTCGTTTTCCGTATCAATGATACCCTTGTTTGCACCAATGGCGGCACCGCCATATTGTGCTGTGCCAGTACGTGCCTCATTTACAATTCTCTTCTCTATGGCATCACGGTTTATGGTTCCGGCATTGTTGAGTACCGTCTGATAGGCATCGTCAGCACTCTCAATGTTGTAGATCATATACATCTCCGGGTCGTAAGTACCTACATTGCCAGCAACAGAATATTTATAGTAGTTGTGTACAGGCACGATGCGCTCGTCGACGCGAATCTCAGAGAGAGAGTATTTCTCTGCCGACACAGCTTTCCAGTTGTCTTTGCTCTTGACATCGTTGCCCTCCATGACATTACCGTTTACATACCACTTTGCCGGTCCCCATGATGTGGCACCGCTGCGGGCATAACTTGACTGGAAGAACAATGGATTGCTCTTAGTGGCAGGTCCCGGTTTGTAGTAGTTGCCTATGAAGTTGCACTCATGTCCTGAGTTCATTCCGTTGTATGATGTTATGTCGGCAGTGTTCTCTCCGCCGTAACAAGCGTTGCTCTTTCCGAAGTTGTAGTTCACGTTGTTGATATATTCCATGAACACCACGTAGTCCTCTCCTCGTGCGCCGTTGATTCTTGGTGAGCGCGACATGTTGTCTGCAAGCAGGTTGCGGTAGTATGTTGCAGGCGAGCCTCCCCACTGGCTACCATATCCGCGTGCTCCCTTCTTGTGTCCGGAGTTGTAGAGTCCTTCATGTACGATACTGTTCTGTACGGTCAGGAAGTGACAGTCTTGGGTATTGATGTTCTCTTCAACCGACCATCCGAATACACAGTGGTCGAAGATGTAGTTGTTGCAGTTTTCTGCACCGAGAGCCTGGTCCTGAAGAACATTACCATTTAGGTCGGCATGTCCTGAACGGAAACGGATGTTTCTGACTATGAAGTTCTGAGAGCCTCCGAAGTTAATCTTATTGTGCGAAATGACAATACCTTCACCCGGGGCAGTCTGTCCGGCAAGAGTCCAGTCAGCCCTGTTTACTCTTAGCTGATCCTTCAGCTTGATGTCGCCGCTTACTTCGAAAACTATCGTTATAGGCTCCCCTGGGTACTGCTTGAACGCCCAGCGTAGAGTGCCGGCAGACTCACTGTCTTCAAGAGAAGTCACCTTAACCACCTTGCCGCCACGTCCGCCAGAGGTGTATTTACCGAAACCTTCAGCCGTAGGGAATGCCGGAAGCTTTATTGCGTCAACGGCAGCTACAGTCTTTGACACCACACCCTGCTTGGAAACAGAAGCCACGCTGTATTTTGCATTGTCGCTGGCGTCTTTGACAATAGCTTTCTCAGTTGTGAACTTATAGAAAGCCCCATCCTTATATATAATATATCCGGCAGCGTTGTCATCGCTCTCCCATGATATCTCGTTAGGTGTGATGATGAAGTTCATTGGAGCGGTAGCTCCGCGAAGAATCTTCTCGTAGTCGAAAGGAGTCTTTGAATACTTTCCGAACAGGAACGTCGGGTTCATGTAAGCCTCCACTTCAGCGTCGGTAGCCTGATGAGAGAAACTTGCGCGCTTAGAAGTGTCAATAAGGTTGCCGTTGGCATCCTTGCTCTTGTATTCATACAGCGAACTGGTGTTCTCCGTTCCGCTCCATGCCGTCCAACCTGTGGCATTGATAGCCTCTGGCAGAGTGCAGTTGATGAACATCGAGCCGCATTTCTCCTTCCATGGTCGTCCAAGAGTGTAAGCACCATTAGCCACTCCTTCTGCAGCCGTTACGGTACAGTCGCGGAAGAAGAGACCCGGATAGAAATTAGACTGGCTCAGCTCCGGATACATCACCTTCGTCATAGGCATGCCGCTTTCAGCAGGGGCAGTGATGTATCCGCCGCCTTTTACGAGATGTATGTTGCAGTTGTCGAACCATTCCATGCCGCCGTCGTAGATGAAGTCAGTTGCTCCTTCTATAGTGCAGTTGGTGAAATATCCTCTTGACCCGGTGTTTGCCTTATATGTGTCTTGGTATCCGCTAAGCAGACAGTTGTTGAATATATGTGCATCACCGTTTGTAAACAGAGCTTCAGCCTGTCCTACATTTCCACTTGTGTTGCGGATAGTAAGGTTCTCGGCATAGAAGCGGCTTGTATATACGTTAAGAGCGGCACAGTCGTTGTAGCTGTTAGACTCGTTGCCTTTGCCTCTGCTTACGTTTGAGGTGAGAATGGTAGTCTCTTTGTTCTCTCCGATAAGTGAGATGAACTTATTCTTGTCGGTCTTCGTTCCTGAATACAGGTTCTCCTCGTATATGCCTGGTCGTATATATATTATGCCTCTTGCTCCGTCAGGCACGGCGTTTATGGCATCCTGGATCTTCGTATAGTCGCCGGTGCCGTCTTGTGCCACGGTAGATATTGTGACAGGAGCGTTAGCGTCAGGAGCGACTTCTTCGTTATCGTCGCTGCCGCCACCGCCGATGTCAGACAGTTCTCCAACGTCTCCCACAGGGTTATCCTTTGCAAACTGGGCTTGCTCGGCAGTAATCTCGCTTCCGAATATCTGTATCTTGTGAACGCGTGGAGCCTGCATCTGTTCGTATGGTGATATTTCGGTTGTGAAAGGACAGTTTCCGTTTTCATCAACCTGAACAGGATTGCTCGGGTCTTCACCGTCCCACACTCTCCATCGTATAGATACGTCGTGGGCGTTGATAACGTTCTCCATAAAGTAGCCCTGGTCCGAGAATACCGTCCATCCGAGTTTATGCTTTTCTGACCCCATCCATACCAGCGGTTTCCATTCACCGTCGCCTATCTTATAGTCGCATTTTATTCCGCGTCCCCATGCTGTAGAAGACCACGACCATTGTATGCGTTCGATGTAAGGCACATGGTCAATCTCCATCCATCCGTGGCGTGATACCCATTTGCCGTTCTCGTCTTTCGTTCCGGCATTGCGACACATCTGCACGAAGCCTGCCTCACCATAGATAGGACGGTTGTTGGCGTCATACTTTATGTTGTCTTCGAGATAAGTGGTATGTCCCGCCACGGTCCAGTTGTTGTAGTTCGTCGTGCTGTTGCCGCAGCAGTTCTGTCCGAGATAATACTGTCTGCAGAATGCTGCCGTTGCCCCAGCCATTCCGTTGCTTGACAGTTTGTTTGCGAAAGTGCAGTTGTGGAAGAGTATCGGATATTCTATTCCGGACTTTCCGTTGACCGGCACATACTGTATGGTGTTGACATACGCTCCGGTTGAAAATTCAGGACAAGCCACGCCGGTTGCCCCTACCCATGTGCTTGGCCATGTCTCATCGCTGAAGTTGATGTCAATTACTTTAGGATAGGTGGAGGAGTTACTCCACTGCGCCACTACGGATGGAGGGTCGAGACTTCCCTCGATGGTGGCATGAGCAGGCATGAGCGACAATAGCGCCATGCCAGCAATGCTTGCTGCTTTGAATAAATAATTCATTTTCAGTTGTATATTTTTGTTTTGTAATTATTAGTAGTTTCCTTGAAAAGGTGTCTTTTATACAAATAATGAAATCATTTGCAAATGTACGAAAAATAGCTATACAAGACAAGGCGTTATGGTTTAAATAATAAAAAACAGATGTTAATAATCAAGGATATTTATTAATGACGTTGCCCAGTGTCGATAATTTTGTGTATGTTTGCATTCCTAAATAAGATAAATAACAGATAATAAATATAATATGAACGAAGAAAGACTTTACAGAATGATTGAGGAGAAGGAGGGACTTGTATCTCTTGCCTTCCCGGCATTGATGAGAAAAGTGTATGTATGGATGACTCTTGCCTTGGTGATAACGGGCTTTACAGCCTTCGGCATAGCGGAGAATCCAGGACTTGTTTATACTATCGTTACCAACCGTCTTCTGTTTTGGGGGCTTGTCATTGGTGAGTTTGCTCTCGTAATGGCTATATATGGTGCCATAGGAAGGCTGTCGGCAACAGCGGCAACACTGCTGTTCGTGCTCTATTCCATTGTGAATGGTGCCACGCTCTCGGTAATATTCCTTGCCTACACAATGACCTCCATTGCCAGCGTGTTCTTCATTACGGCAGGAACGTTTGCCGTAATGGCGTTCATCGGCTACACGACCAAGACCGACCTTACGTCGTTTGGCAAGATGCTCATGATGGGACTTATCGGCATAATACTTGCCACCGTGGTCAACATCTTCATCGGCAGCTCTATGCTGAACATGATAGTAAGCTATGTCGGCGTGGTGGTGTTTGTCGGTCTTACGGCGTATGACTCTCAGAAGATAAAGAATCTTCTCTATCAGGTGGACAACATGTCGGAAGAGGCGCAGAAGCTTGCTTTGCTCGGCTCCCTCACTCTTTATCTCGACTTCATCAACCTGTTCCTCATGCTGCTGAGGATTTTCGGAGGCAACAGAGACTAATCGGCGACACGGGTTGTTGTCTTTATATAGGGTGAAAACATCAATTATCAATATGCGGACAAGTCAAGGCGACATTTGGCTTGTCCGTTTTTTATATCCGCATAAGCCGCTTCCAATGGTTTCCTCTTGATGTAATTTGTCGCCAGGATACTTCTAACGCTTCGTTAGGATACTTTCAACGCTTCGTCAGGATACTTCCAACACTCCGTCGGGATACTTCAAACACTCCGTCAGAATACTTCCAACGCCCCTCCTGATACTCGAAGCAGTATGGAATGTTCCGTATTTAAATTCATATTTATACAGTTTTTGAAAGTGCATATCTATACATGTCGAATCTATTATTATGCAATTTGTGAGCGTAGAAGAGTAAACTTTTAGCAGTAAATAATTGAACTTGAAAAAGTAACTCGTTAAGTCTCTTATAGAAAATAGGTGACTTTCTATGAGAAAGTCCGTAACTTTCTATGAGAAATTACGTAACTTTCTTTTTTGACCTGTTTTCCTTCGGTTTTTAAAGGTATGTGAAACCGTATCAGGACGGGTAATAATAGAATGTCGTTCTTTGTGTTATAAATATACACATCGAATAATGTAACATACAAAAAATCCTAATTTAATGCATAATTATTTGCATATATGCATAAAGTTGTATACTTTTGCAATGAAACAAGAACAAGAATACGATTATGAGAATAAAGAACAGCAGAATGGAAGTACTCAAGATGCTTATCTCCAGTAAGGAGTTAGGTAGTCAGGAAGAAGTATTGAAGGCACTTGAGATGGAGGGCTTTCAGATAACACAGGCTACTCTGAGCCGCGACTTGAAGCAGCTGAAAGTTGCAAAGGCGGCGAGCATGAACGGCAAATATGTGTATGTGCTTCCCAACGAGACGATGTACAAGAGGGTGTCGAAACCTTCCACAGTAAAGGAGATGATGCAGACGTCGGGTTTCCTGTCGATAAACTTTTCCGGGAATATGGTTGTGATAAAGACCCGTCCCGGCTATGCCAGCAGCATAGCATATAATATTGACAGCAGCGACATTCCGCAGATTCTCGGCACCATAGCCGGCGACGACACTATATTTATGGTAAAAGGAGTTGGCGTGACAAACGAAGAGGTGATAGAAGGTCTGCGCCATGTGCTGCCGAATATCGAATACTAAAAGATACGGGCAAACTGAAAGAACTGAGCGATAAGAGAAATCGAAAAGAAATGGACGAGATAAAAGTAGTGGTGGCGGATGCCACGCATGAAAAATACGTGGACACCATTCTTAAGACAATAGAAGACGCTGCCAAAGTAAGAGGTACTGGCATCGCAAAACGCACACACGAATACGTAACCACAAAAATGCGCGAGGCAAAAGCCGTGATAGCACTTTGCGGAGACAGGTTCGCCGGTTTCAGCTATATCGAAACGTGGGGGAACAAACACTATGTCACCACCTCCGGACTTATAGTGCATCCTGATTTTCGAGGATGCGGACTGGCAAAAAGGATAAAGGACATGACCTTTACGCTTGCCCGCACGAGATGGCCGAAGGCAAAGATATTCAGTCTTACGAGCGGTGCGGCAGTGATGAGGATGAACACGCAGCTGGGCTACAAGCCGGTTACGTTTGCCGACCTGACAGACGACGAGGCGTTCTGGCGAGGGTGCGAGGGGTGTATAAACGTGGATGTGCTGAAGCGGACAGGCAGAAAGTACTGCATCTGCACGGGAATGCTTTATGACCCGGAGGCACATCTGCCATGCAAACTGCCTGAGGAGGTATTGGAGAGAATAAAGAAAATGGATAAATAATAATACAAACACAAATATGGAAAAGAAAAAAGTAGTAGTGGCATATTCCGGTGGGCTTGACACATCGTATACGGTGATGAAGCTTGCAAAGGAAGGTTATGAGGTATATGCCGCATGTGCAAATACAGGAGGCTTCAGCCCGGAGCAGTTGAAGAAGAACGAGGAGAATGCTTTCAAGCTCGGTGCAAAGGAGTATGTGACGCTCGACGTGACACAGGAGTATTATGAGAAGTCATTGAAGTACATGGTTTTCGGAAACGTGATGCGCAACAACTGTTATCCTATCTCCGTGTCGTCGGAACGTATCTTCCAAGCCATCGCCATTGCACGCTACGCCAAGGAGATAGGTGCCGATGCCATTGCCCACGGTTCCACGGGAGCCGGCAACGACCAGATTCGTTTCGACATGACATTCCTCGTCATGGCTCCGGGAGTGGAGATCATAACTCTCACCCGCGACCATGCCCTCAGCCGCCAGGAAGAGGTGGACTATCTTAACGAGAACGGATTCTTTGCCGACTTCACCAAGCTGAAGTATTCGTATAACGTAGGAATATGGGGCACAAGCATCTGCGGAGGCGAACTGCTCGACCCTTCGAAAGGACTGCCCGAAGAGGCTTATCTGAAACACGTGACGGCAGAGACTCCGGAAACCGAACTGAAGATAACCTTCGAGAAGGGAGAGATAGTGGCTGTAAATGGCGAGGCGTTTGCCGACAAGGTGGCTGCCATACAGAAGATAGAGGAGATAGGAGCATCCTACGCTATAGGCAGAGACTGCAACGTGGGCGATACTATAATAGGTATAAAGGGGCGTGTGGGCTTTGAGGCAGCAGCACCGAAGCTCATCATAGAGGCGCACCGTCTGCTGGAGAAGTCCACATTGAGCAAGTGGCAGCAGTACTGGAAAGACCAGGTGGCAAACTGGTATGGCATGTTCTTGCACGAGAGCCAGTATCTGGAGCCTGTGATGCCTGACATAGAGGCTATGCTGACATCATCGCAGAGAAACGTAAACGGAACGGCAATACTGAAGCTTCGTCCATACGGATTCGAGACCGTGGGCGTTGACTCGGCAGACGACCTGCAGAAGTCAAAGCTCGGTGAATATGGAGAGATGCAGCACGGATGGACTTCGGAAGATGCAAAAGGCTTCATAAAGGTGCTGAGCACTCCGCTGAGAGTATATTACGGTATTCATCCCGACGAGAAGAGATAAAGGCGGAAAGAGTACAACCTTTCCGACGTCCATAGCATCTATTATATATAAAGGAATCAATGATAAGGATAGGAATATTGGGAGCGGCAGGTTATACGGGAGGCGAACTGATACGTCTTCTGATAAACTATCCCATGACAGAGATAGTTTTTGCAAACAGTGAAAGCAATGCCGGAAACCTTGTTGCTGACGTGCATGAGGGACTGTACGGGGAGACGGACCTGCGCTTTACCGGCGATATGCCCTTCGACAAGGTGGATGTGGTGTTCTTCTGCTTCGGACATGGCAAGAGCGAGGCTTTCCTAAGAGAGCATGATGTGCCGGAGAATGTGAGGATTATAGACCTGGCACAGGACTTCCGTCTTGCACCGGAAGAGATGTTGGCAACGCAGCATCCCACACCCGGAGCGCACGACTTCGTGTATGGACTGCCCGAACTCAACAAGTCGCTCGTCGCAGAAGCTAAGCATGTGGCAAACCCTGGGTGTTTTGCCACATGCATACAGCTGGGACTTCTGCCGGCTGCAAGGATGAAGCTGATAGACAGTGACGTGAGCGTGAACGCAATAACAGGCAGCACTGGAGCAGGACAGAAGCCGGGAGCGACGACGCATTTCTCTTGGCGCAACAATAATATGAGCATCTATAAGGCTTTCACCCACCAGCATGTGCCGGAGATAAGACAGAGTCTGAAGCAGCTGCAGGGAAGACTTGATGCGGCGATAGACTTTATCCCGTATCGCGGTGACTTCGCACGTGGCATATTCGCTACGGAAGTGGTGAAGACGGATAAGCCGTTGGAGGAGATAGTGGAAGGCTACAAGGACTTCTACCGAGACGCTGCCTTCACCCATTATGTGGACAAGGCGATAGACCTGAAGCAGGTGGTGAACACGAACAAGTGTCTTGTGCATTGCGACAAGTACGGTGACAAGCTGCTTATAACATCGTGCATCGACAATCTGTTGAAAGGTGCCGTGGGACAGGCTGTGCAGAATATGAACATAATGTTTGGACTGGAAGAGACAACAGGATTGAAACTTAAGGCAGGAGCATTTTAAAGATGAAACTATATGACGTTTATCCTCTTTATGACATTAATGTTGTAAGAGGAAAAGGATGTAAGGTGTGGGACGAGAACGGACAGGAGTATCTCGACCTTTACGGAGGACATGCTGTTATCAGCATCGGACATTGCAATTCCCACTATGTTGAGGCTCTTACGGAGCAGTTGAACAGACTTGGCTTCTATAGCAACTCTGTCGTGAACAAGCTTCAGGTGGAGCTTGCCGAACGTCTTGGCAAGGTGTGCGGATATGATGACTATCAGCTGTTTCTTATTAACAGTGGGGCGGAGGCGAATGAGAATGCTCTGAAGCTCGCTTCGTTTACTAACGGCAGGACAAGGGTGCTCTCTCTGGAGAAAGCCTTTCATGGCAGGACTTCCCTTGCGGTGGAGGCTACCGACAATCCGAAGATTATAGCCCCGATAAATGATAACGGCCATGTGACGTATCTGCCCATCAATGACCTTGAGGCATGGGAGAAGGAGCTTGCCAAGGGTGACGTGTGTGCCTGTATCCTGGAATGTATACAGGGCGTAGGCGGCGTAAATATGGTGGAAGAGAGCTTTGCCAAGGGACTACAGGAGGCATGTAGAAAGTATGGAACGGTGCTGATATGCGATGAGATACAGTGTGGCTATGGCAGAAGCGGAAAGTTCTTCGCCCATCAGTGGCTCGGCATTCGTCCCGACATCATAACCTGTGCGAAGGGCATCGGCAATGGCTTCCCGATGGGAGCCGTGATTATCTCGCCGGAGTTCAAGCCGGTATATGGACAGCTGGGCACTACATTCGGTGGAAACCATCTTGCCTGTGCTGCGGCACTTGCCGTGCTTGATGTCTTTGAGCAGGAAGGACTTGTGGAGAATGCACACCTCGTTGGCGACTACCTGATGAAGGAACTGGAGGAACTGCGCCAGCGCAACCGCCATATCCTGGAGGTAAGGGGCAGAGGACTCATGGTGGGTGTGATGCTTGATGTGCCGCATAAGGAAGTGCGTAGCAGACTTATACATGAACAGCACTGCTTTACCGGATGTGCCGGCACGAACATACTCCGTGTGTTGCCGCCGCTCTGTCTGTCGAAGGGGGAAGTGGACGAGTTTATTATAAGACTTGAAAATGTGTTGAACGAACTTTAACCCAAAACGGTCATTAGGTCGTTAAATGTAATTTTTTACAACTGCTTGCAGTCTTTTGTTTTTTATAAGGCGTCTTTTGTCCGTTTTTAATTCGCAATAGCTCGCTATTACTCATTAAAAGCCAAACAAAATCTACTCTTCTAAAAAAGCAAAATACAAGCAAGCCCTAATGATTTGGGTTTAATGGATAGATAACTATGAAAATATCAGTGATTGGAGCAGGAGCGATGGGTGGAGCCATCGTGGAGGGACTGCTGAAAAGTGACGTTGTGCGTTGTGACGACATTACGGTCTGCGACCACAATCAGCCTGTGATGGATCATTTCGCAGGGCTGGGAACCAGCGTTACGTCCGACAATGCCGTGGCGGCAAAGGAGGGTGATGTGGTGATGGTAGTGGTGAAACCATGGTGCGTGGAGAAGACTCTTGCAGGAATAAAGGATGTTCTCGACTACAAGAAGCAGTTGCTCGTGGTAGTGGCGGCAGGCATCCCTTCGGAGCAGATAAACGCATGGATGGACAAGGATGGCGAGAAGCCGAAGCTCTTTCTCGTAATGCCGAACATCGCCATTGCCGAGAAGTCTTCCATGACCTTCATGTCGGCAATTGGAGCAAGTCAGGGAGAGATAAATGCCGTGAGCGACATCTTCAACGACCTGGGCGAGACTTTGCTAATGGATGAAAGCCTCTTCCCGGCAGCCACAGCAATGTCTTGCGGCATTGGTTATGCCATGAGGTATGTGAGAGCAAATGTTGAAGGTGCCGTAGAGATAGGTTTCAAGGCAAAGGTGGCGCAGAAGATGGTGCTGCAGATAATAAAAGGTGCAGTGGAGCTGCTGCAGGCTTCCGGCGAGCATCCGGAGTCGGCTATCGACAAGGTGACTACTCCTGGAGGATTGACCATCCGTGGTCTCAACGAAATGGAACATGCTGGATTCAGCAGTGCTGTAATACGTGGACTGAAAGCTGGTAAGATATAAAGGCAAGGAATGTCTGAGGAAAGGGAGCCTGAACTGAGGCTTGGCTGAACTTTATTATATAAATATATGATATACCTTGATGAATACATGCTTGGTATACCTTATTATATATAATGGAGGAGACGGATGACTCTTGAGCCGTAAGTGATTTATGAAGACATGGCGGTTCTATAATGGCAGAGGGGAATATGATTTGTATCATATTCCCCTCTGCTATTAATACTTTTAAAGCTTTAAAAGTGTGGAGTGCAAGATTTACTTGCCGTGGTTCTCGTCAGAAACAGTGAGCTTCTTGCGACCCTTTGCGCGACGTGCTGCAAGCACGCGGCGACCGTTCTTTGTTGCCATTCTCTCGCGGAATCCGTGCTTGTTGGCACGTCTTCTGTTGTGTGGCTGAAATGTTCTTTTCATTGTCTTTTATTTATTTTATTTGTTATTGTTTATACGCTTTGGGCTGCAAAATTACTCATTTCTTTTGATTTAACCAAAAGTAAAGCCATTTTTGCGCACTTCTTTTATGGTTTTTTCTGAAATTATTGTAACTTTGCAGCGCAAAAGGGGATGAAAACACCATTCTGCGTTAATTATAATGTGGGATGATGCTCTGTTTTTGTATAAAAGGGAGGAGTTATTTTAATCAACAAGGAAATAATTTATAAGAAATAAAAAAATGATTAATTCACAGGACATTAAGAAAGGCGTTGCTGTTCGTATGGACGGCGGCATTTGGGTTTGCATCGACTTCCAGCACCGCAAGCCAGGTAAAGGTAACACTATCATGAACATCAAGCTGAAGAACGTTACCGACGGACGAGTTCTTGAGCGTCGTTACAACATCGGTGAGAAACTTGAGGATGTTTCTATTACACGTCGCCCATACCAGTATCTATACAAGGAGGGTGAGGACTATATCTTCATGAATCAGGAGACTTTCGACCAGACTCCTATTCCTGCAGAGCTCGTTTCTGGCGTTGAGTTCATGAAAGAGTCTGACATCGTTGAGGTTGTTTCTGATGCAGATACAGAGACTGTTCTCTATGCAGAAATGCCTGTAAAGACAAACTTGCGCGTTACACACAGTGAGCCAGGCATCAAGGGAGATACAGCAACTAACGCAACAAAGCCTGCTACATTGGAGAGTGGTGCTGAGATTCGCGTTCCTTTGTTCATCAACGAGGGCGATCTTATCCAGGTTGATACTCGCGATGGCAGCTACTTGAGCCGCGTGAAGGAATAATTCTCTTTTATATAGAAAGTAAACGAAGGGTGAAGACTCCACATGGAGCGTTTCTTGTCAAAGAAACGTACAGATGGGTTCTTTGCCCTTCTTCTTTAGATAACGGAATTGTTCTTCGTTATTTTTTTGAAATAAAGGAGAAGCGAAATCCAATTGGAAAATCAGTGAATGTCAGTAGAAAAAGTTAGGAAGATACATATATATGAAATACTCAATTATAGTACCAGTCTATAATCGTCCGGATGAGGTAGACGAGCTTTTGGGCAGTCTTACGGAACAGACAGAGAAGGACTTTGAAGTGATAATAGTAGAGGATGGAAGCTCAGTGACCTGTGAGAAGGTTTGTAACGGCTATAAGGCTACGCTTGACATACACTATTTCATGAAAGAGAACAGCGGTCCTGGACAAAGCCGCAATTATGGTGTGGCAAGGGCAAAAGGCGAGTATGTGATAATCCTGGACTCTGATGTGGTCCTGCCTCCCGGATATATAGAGAGTGTCAGCGATGAGTTGGAAAAGGCTCCTGCAGATGCTTTCGGCGGACCGGACAAGGCGCATTCTTCCTTTACTGATATCCAAAAGGCGATAAGCTATTCCATGACGAGCTTTTTCACTACAGGTGGAATACGTGGCAGCAAGAAAAAGAAACTCGACAAGTTCTATCCGCGCTCGTTCAATATGGGCGTGCGGAGGGATGTGTACAATAAGCTTGGCGGTTTCTCGAAAATGCGCTTCGGTGAGGATATTGATTTCAGCATACGTATCTTCAAGGCTGGCTGCAAGTGTCGCCTGTTCCCTGAATCATGGGTATGGCATAAACGCCGTACTGACTTCAGAAAGTTTTTCCGTCAGGTCTACAACAGCGGCATTGCCCGTATAAACCTATATAAGAAATATCCGGAGTCGCTGAAGCTTGTTCATCTGTTGCCGATGGTTTTCACTGTCGGGGTCTTGAGTCTTGTGGTAATCTCTGCTGTGGGAAGAGTGCTGATGCACTACGATGACATAGACCGTTGGTACTGGCTGTGTGCAGGTCCGTGGCTGCCGATACTTGCCTATTGCCTGTTGATTTTCGTTGACTCCTCAAGACAGAATCGCAGTCTGAAAATAGGTCTGGAGAGTATTGCGGCATCCTTTGTCCAGCTTATGGGTTATGGCTTCGGCTTTATTGAGGCATGGTGGAAACGCTGTGTACTCGGAAAGGATGAGTTCAGTGCGTTCGAAAAGACTTTTTATAAATAAAGCGAAAGGGGTGGTTTCTGATGAAACATTCCTCCTCTCTGATTTTTTTGAATAGGTATGGAAACATTAAGCATAACGCAGTGGGCAGAAGAAGATCGTCCGCGTGAGAAGATGATGTCTCTTGGTGCGGCAGCTTTGTCGAACGCTGAACTTCTTGCTATTCTTATAGGCAGTGGCTCGCCGGGCGAGAGTGCTGTGGAACTGATGAAAAGAGTGCTTAACGACTGCAACAACAATCTGAACACTCTCGGAAAGATGTCTATAAATGAGCTTACAAGCAGCAGGTATCGTGGACTTGGTCCGGCAAAGGCGGTAACCATACTTGCTGCCTGTGAACTTGGCAAGCGCCGCCAGTTGGAGAAGGCGGAAGAGCGTCCGCGCATGGATTCTGCCGACGCAATCTATGAGTATATGCATCCTCGTATGCAAGACCTCGCCATGGAACAGGCATGGGCTCTTCTGCTTAACCAGAACTTCGGACTGATAAGGGCAATGCAAATTTCTCAGGGGGGGATAAGTGGTACGGCAGTAGATGTAAGGGTGGTGCTGAAGGAAGCTCTTCTGAACAATGCTACGGTAATAGCTCTTTGCCATAATCATCCAAGCAATAATACTACACCGAGTAGCGACGACAACCGACTGACGCAACGGTTGCAGAAAGCGTGTGAGGCAATGAGCATTTATTTGCTCGATCATGTAATCGTAACTGACGGAAAATATTACAGTTACAGAGAAAATGGAAAAATTTAATGTTTTCCATGCAATGTTTCCTTAATGGCATTGTTTATATTAGTGAATTAGTAAGACAATAGAAATATTGCGCAAAAAACGTAATAGGTCTAATGAAAAGTGTATTTGTTTGTGGACAGGCAATTTGTAGTGTGTATACTCTGCAATGCGCCTGTTCTTTTGTTTTGGTATGTATTACCTGTTCTATATTCTTGACCATTATAGCTAATTTCTTCATCCATCATTCTTCATTCTTCATTAATTTTCTTACCTTTGCTTGAAAATATATGATTATTATGACACAGGAAGAAAAAACAAAGATAGAAGAGAGGATTGTGGATGTGCTGAAGACGGTCTATGATCCGGAGATACCAGTGAATATCTATGACCTCGGATTGATTTACAGAATAGAGGTGGGGGATGAAGGAAATGTGGATTTGGATATGACCTTCACGGCACCGTCATGTCCGGCAGCGGATTTCATCCTTGAGGATGTACGACAGAAGGTGGATACTCTCGAAGGAGTGAAGTCTACAAATGTGAACCTCGTCTTTGAACCAGCTTGGGACCAGAGTATGCTTAGCGAAGAAGCAAGACTGGAAATGGGTATAGACTAAATCGTGGAAGTCTATTCTCTGCGGAGCAGGAGCAACTCAACATTCTTAACTCAACATTTAAGTTATGAAGAACATCTATATACTTTCGGATGCGCACCTCGGTTCTCTCGCCATAGAGCATGGAAGGATGCATGAACGACGCCTTGTGCGTTTCCTTGACGATATAAAGCATAAGGCGGCAGCCGTTTATCTGCTTGGCGACATGTTTGATTTCTGGTATGAATATAAATATGTCGTACCGAAGGGCTATACGCGCTTCCTTGGCAAACTGTCGGAACTGACGGACATGGGGGTTGAGGTGCATTATTTCACGGGTAACCACGATTTGTGGATGTATGGTTATCTGGAGCAGGAGTGTGGCGTAGTATTACATAAGAAGCCGGAGACGGTTGATATCTATGGTAAGCTTTTCTATTTTGCTCATGGTGACGGGTTGGGTGATCCGGATTTGAACTTTAAGCTTATACGTAAGGTTTTTCATAACCCCGTATGTCAACGTTTGTTCAGTATGATTCATCCGCGTTGGGGTATGTGGTTCGGACTGCAATGGGCAAAGAAAAGCAGGCTGAAGCGTGCCGATGGAAAGGAACCTCCGTATATGGGTGAAGACAAGGAGTATCTTGTAAAATACGCACGTGACTATATGTCTACTCATCCCAACATCGATTATTATATCTTTGGCCATCGCCATATCGAACTGGATCTTATGTTGTCTCGCAATGTGCGTATGATGATTCTCGGCGACTGGATATGGCAGTTCTCTTATGTGGTTTATGATGGCGAGCATCTCTTCCTTGAGGAATATGTGGAAGGAGAAAGCAAGTTGTAAACCGTAATGGCTTGACATGTGGATATGTATATAAAGTCCCCCATCGTTGTTGTAACGTGGGGGACTTTTATATATATATGTATAACCTTTTATTTGATTACTGTCACTGGACCTTCATAGTGACCGGTCAGGTTGGCGTTCTCGTATTTGTATATATTAAATACGGAGAAGTCGATGTCGAGCTTGTTGTCCTCTGTGAGGTTGACTCTTGCATTACCACCTAATGCTGCAGCATTGTCTTCTACATAACTGCAGTTCGCCTGGTTGTATTTTGTTCCATCATATGTAACGCTGATCTTGGCATTGTCTTCTGTTCCGGAGAAGCCCTTTACTTCGTTGGTCATGAATACGTCAGGCATTTCTATTACGATGTCTGCATCTGCCATTCCTTCAACTGTTGTCACATTCTCTTTTGAAGACAGGTAGATTGTGTATATGTCTCCACTGTGGGTGACAACAGCCGAGTTCAGTTCTGTATCCTCCTGTGTCTGCAAGCGATAGGCGTTGGGTACTTCGAGGGTGTATTCCGCAAACTCGCCGTCGTAAGCTGCTGAGAAGTTCCTTCCTGTGCCGAAGTTCTCAATGTCTACTTTGATTATGAATGAGTTACTTGTCATTAGCTGTACGCTGATGGTACCTGTTGCATTGCCGATGTTGCCGTTCGACAGGTTGTAAGTCTGCTCTTGTATGTTGTCAATGAAATCGAATTTGAATTTCTTTGCATTGACTGCAGTGATGTCGATTGGTGTACCGTCAAGTGCGGAATATGGCACTTGTATATGTGCGTATGTATAACAGTTTTCAAGGTCTTTTGCGCTTTCTATTGTGCCTGAGGTGATATAGAAGTCCATTGCGGCATTTTCTTCATCGTCTTTATAGAATGCTGCGTTTACCTTCTTCTCTAAGCCATCCACTGTGAAATAGTTGGTTGCGTCGTCTGATGGCGAAATGCATGAGCCGAGATATGATACCTGGAAGTTCTTTTCGCTGTTGCTGTTTGTCAGGTTTACACTTACATTCAACATTCCTTCTGCTGTTTCCACCTTGAGGGTGCCGGCTGTGAAACCGTCATCTGTGAAGTCAAAGGTGCTTGTTCCTCCGTAGAAATCGTCAGCTGTAGGGTTTGTGAAGTATGCCTGCATGTAGTCTGCATCTGGGTCTTCTGCAAGTTCTGCAAGATTCAGCTCCTCACCGTTTTTGTCTTCAGGAATCTGTATCATTACGTAGTCATCCTCTCCGTTTAGAAGGTCTACGTAGTTGCTTGGAATTTCCTCTTTCGGACTTAGAAAGACATATAGCTGTCCGTCCATTTTTACTACCAGTGCCGATTTCAGATCAACTGTTTTGTCTCCGTATTTCACGAAGTTCGATGCCTGTGGGGTTTCCGGTTTTGTGAATGTTATGTAGTCTACGTCTTTGCCGATTTCGTAGGTGCCAACCACCATTCCGTTTTTCACTACATACATGAAATCCTTCTGTGTGTCATCCTGTTGTGCAGACACCGGCATTGCCAGTCCTGCTAATGCAACTAATGAGAAAAATAGTTTCTTTATCATAGCTATTGTTTTTTAAGTTTTTATTATTCTTGTTCTTCCTTCTTTGAGGACTCTTCTGCGGCTTGTCTATGAGGGAAGTCTTATTTCTTCACCATTTTCAGAGATTTTCCTCCGGCTTTTATCACGTATATGCCTTTGCTTAACGATGAGCCATCAACATGTGCATTGCCGTTTTGTGAATTGCTCTTGGCAACGAGTGTTCCTCCTTGGGTGTAGACCATAACGTTGTCGCCGTCTTTGAGTCCGCTCACATCAATGCCATAGCCGTCGGTCTTGACGAGAATGTCACCACCTGCAGTATTCTTGATTTTGTCTACCGCAGTGGTACCGTCTCTGAATTCGATTTTATCAATCTTGCTTATCTCGTAAGTTTCGCTTGCACCACTGTTTTTTACTACATTGATGTTTCCTGGTGAAAGTTCAATCTTGTCGATGTCGGCCATCTTTATGGTGTGTGGTGTGCCATCGAGATATAGTACGTTCACTTCTTTGTCGGCAAATGCTGTTGTGCACATACTGCATAGCAGTGCCGCTGCAATCAATAGTTTCTTCATACGCTTATTGTTTTACGTTTAAGTTATTCTATATTATTTGCTGTTCTCTGTCTTTTTGAAACTCCTTGGACTTATTCTGTTTATATCAACAGTCGGTTTGACAGATAGATGCTGCTTAAGCCCTTTTGCTGTAAAGGAAATCTGTTTCGTTGCTTTTGTCTTCGCTGTATCAGCCTGGACAGGAAATGTTGTTGTTTCTATTTCCCACTCTGCATTTTCAAGATGTGTGTGGAAGATAAGCCTTGTCACGTTGGTTCCATTCTCATCGGTTCCGCTGATAAGTAGTGAGTACCATCCGCGTTCAACGTCTTCTTTTGAGAATGTATATTCGCCATAATAGTTGATATCTGCCTTGATGTCCGTAGCATCTCCTTCCACTGCGATCTGGTCGAGAGTCTTGTTTCGGTTTAGTTCGTCAACGACATCGTTGTCAGGCATCAGTCTCACGTGGGCTGCACTTACGTTGCTTGGTGTTATTTCAAAGGTCACTTTTACATTGCCGTCACTGGCTTCTTTGCTCAGCACGTTCACTTTCGGACATTTGTCGTTTGATATTACAATGTGTTGTTCGTCTTTTGCTTTCACCCAGTCGCCGTCAGCATCAATGCCAAGTACGCTCATCACGTAGTCGTTTTCATCATCGAGTCCCCATGCTGCTTGATTTCCGTAAGTGTTCCAATCCTGAGCAGTTATCGGTGAACCGAATGAGAACATAACGTAATCGTAGCCATAGTTGGAGATATACTGGTCGAGTTGGGCTTTCTTTGTGAGCAGAGTGTACATCGTCTTTATTCCGCTGCCTGGCGTTATGTTGTATGTCGCCTCGCCTTTGGCATTCAGTCCGGTATATTCGATGCCCATGGTTTCTTTACTTTCTCCAGCTTCTTTGGTGGTCATCTTTATTACAGATACTTCATCCCCCATTGTTCCACCTTGTTCATCAACGTCTGTGATGTTTACTGTCGCAACATAGAAATCCTGTCCGCCTGGGATGAAATAATCCGTACCATTGCCATCGTTGTCTCCATTCTTTATGGTGTATGTCTTGTTTCCTTTGTCGAGGAAACCATGGTTGGCAAGCAGTGATTTTATGACTTTCTTAAGTGTAGCGTCATCAACTTCGTTTATGTTCGTATCATAATATGTACGTAGCATACGGTCTATGGTCTGTGACTGAAAGAATCCGTGTCCGTAATACTGGTTTTTCTCTGCGGTTTTTACATTGTATTTCAGAAAGTTTTTCCCTGTTTCCACTGCGGTTAGCGCAACAGTTCCTTCTATCTCTCCTTCTGGACGTTTGAAGGAAAGGTAGTCTATGTCGTCTATTGCATATTGGGCAACTATTTTGTCTCCTTTCATTAGATAAACGTTGTTTTGGGCATTCATACTCAAAACAGTTGCTCCAAGCAGTATTGCTGTTGTAATTATTTTCTTTCTCATACTGTATTGGTCGTTTTTTGTTGAAGTGTTATTGTTATTTGAATGTGTTTGCAAAAGTAATAAAATAAATGCTAAATGTAAAATATAAACAGATAAAAAGTTACATAATGTACTTTTTATGCGATTTTATGTGTTATTATTGTGATTTGTACAATAAACAATATGCGTCTTTGTGATGAGGTGTATGCCTTTATAATTAAGGTATATGTCTTTATAATAAAAGAAAAAAGGCTGCACAATAATGTTGCAGCCTTTTCTTCTGGTATGTTTTTATTCTTTTTCTTTAATATGTATCGCTGTATTATAGCAATGCCATAGTATCTGTAGCAATCATCAGCTCCTCGTCTGTAGGGATAACAGCTACTGTAACCTTAGAGTTAGGAGTAGAGATTACAGCTTCATCACCGTGAATGCCCTTGTTCTTCTCCACGTCGATTTCAACACCAAGGTAAGTAAGATTCTTACATACTTCCTCACGCATACTTGCTTGATTCTCACCAACACCAGCTGTGAACACGATGATGTCGCAACCATTCATGGCAGCTGCATAAGCACCGATGTATTTGCGGATGCGGTAGTTGTACATCTCGATAGCGAGTTTTGCACGTTCGTTGCCTGCCTTGCATGCCGAGTCAATTTCGCGCATATCTGAAGAAATGCCTGTTAAGCCAAGCATACCGCTCTTCTTGTTCAGGAGATTGGACATGCCGTCAGCGTCCAAGCCAAGCTTCTTCTGGATGAATGTAATTGCGCCGCCGTCGATATCACCACTACGTGTACCCATCACCAGTCCTTCCAGTGGAGTGAGGCCCATTGATGTGTCGATACACTTGCCGTCTTTTACGGCTGCTATGCTGGCACCGTTACCGATGTGGCATGTGATGATTTTCTTGCCCTCAGGCTTTACATTGAGGAATTCGCAAACGCGCTGTGACACGTAACGGTGGGATGTTCCGTGGAAGCCATAGCGACGAACGCCATACTTCTCATACAGTTCGTAAGGAACAGCATACATGTAAGCCTCCTTAGGCATTGTCTGATGGAATGCCGTATCGAATACTCCTACCTGTGGCAGTCCTGGCATCAACTCCTGTACGGCGCGTACACCCTTGAGGTTTGCCGGATTGTGTAGCGGAGCGAGGTCTGTGCATTCCTCGAACACCTTGAGTACTTCATCGGTGAGCAGTACACTCTTGTTGAACTTCTCTCCTCCGTGTACCATGCGGTGGCCTACGGCATTGATTTCCTTCAGGTCTTTGATGACACCGATTTCCGGGTCGGTGAGCAGGCTGAAGATGAACTTTACACCTTCTGTATGCTCAGGGATGTCGTGCATCACTGTTTTCTTCTCGCCGTTGGCAAGCTTTACTTTGACGAATGCTCCGTCAAGTCCTACACGTTCCGCACCTCCTGATGTCATGACAGTCTTGCTGTCCATGTCATAGAGAGCGTACTTGATAGATGAACTTCCGCAGTTCAGAACTAGAATTTTCATAGTGTGAATTTATAGTTTTAGAATGTTATGTTATTTGGCATCCATAGCCTGGCATGCTGTAATGGCAACCATCTTGTAGATGTCGTCTACAGAACATCCGCGGCTGAGGTCGTTTACCGGACGTGCAATACCCTGGAGGATAGGGCCGAGAGCCTCTGCTCCGCCAAGACGCTGAACCATCTTGTATGAGATGTTTCCTACCTCAAGGCATGGGAATACGAGCACGTTTGCCTTTCCTGCGATGTCGCTGCCAGGAGCTTTCTTCTGTCCAACAGCAGGAACGAGTGCTGCGTCAGCCTGGAGCTCACCGTCTACTTTCAGCTCTGGTGCAAGTTCTTTTGCGAGTTTTGTAGCCTCTACAACCTTGTCTACTACCTCGTGCTTTGCACTTCCCTTTGTTGAGAAGCTCAACATTGCAACACGTGGGTCTGCAAATCCTGCCACTGACTTTGCAGTCTGTGCTGTGCAGACTGCGATCTGAGCCAACTGCTGTGCGTCTGGCATCGGGGTAACGGCAACGTCACCGACTACCAATACGCCGTTCTCTCCATACTGAGGCCCTTTTGTGAGGAGCAGCATAGCACCGCTTACGCAGGTGATGCCTGGAGCACATTTGATAATCTGGAGTGCTGGACGCAGAGTATCTCCCGTAGTGCTGAGTGCACCGGAGATCTGTCCGTCTGCATCACCTGTCTTGATAATCATGCAACCGAGATAGAGAGGGTTCTTTACAAGTTCACGAGCCTGCTCTATTGTCATGCCCTTCTTCTTGCGAAGCTCTGCCAGAAGTTCAGCGTATTCTTCACTCTTAGGGTTGTTCTCAGGGTCGATGAGTGTTGCCTTGTCGATATTCTTGAGTCCCCACTTCTCTGCGAGAGAGTGGATCTCGTCTGGGTTACCGATGAGAATCAGATTAGCGATGTCTTCTGCCAATACCTTGTCGGCAGCTCTCAGTGTGCGCTCCTCTGTTGCTTCTGGGAGCACGATGCGCTGCTTATTGCTTTTAGCGCGCTCGATGATTGATTGTACTAAATCCATGATTTATTTATGTGTATTTAAATAAGTTGTTTTTTCATCAGATTCGGCGGTGTAGACTAAGTGCATCGCTGATACTTTGCAAAAGTAAGAATATTATTTCAATATGCTGCTTTTTGTCGTATATTTTTTTTACTCCAACATTCTCTTTATCACTACTTCTGCTGATATTTCCCTGTTTGCGGCTTCGGGTATGACGAGTGAGTTGGGACTTTCAATGACATCGTCTGTTACAATAAGTCCGCGTCTTACAGGCAGGCAATGCATGAACTTGCCGTTGTCTGTAACAGCCATGTGCTTCTCGTCGATGGTCCATGCCATGTCTTTGGAAAGTATCTTACCGTAGTCTTCGGGATTTGTCACTCCCGGACAGCTCCAGTTCTTCGCATATACAAAGTCAGCTCCCTCCAATGCTTTCATCTGGTCGTATTCCACCCTGGCTGAACCTGTGAATTTCGAGTCGAGTTCGTAGCCGTGTGGATGTGTGATGACGAAGTCCACGTCTGCCTTGTTCATCCATTCGGCGAATGAGTTCGGCACGGCTTGTGGCAGGGCTTTGCAGTGTGGTGCCCATGTGAGCACTACTTTAGGTCGTTTCTTCGTCTTGTGTTCCTCTATTGTTATGAGGTCTGCGAATGCCTGCAGCGGATGTACTGTGGCGGTCTCCATGGCGAAGACCGGTTTCCCGCTGTGTTTCACGAACTGCTGGAATACCGTTTCCTCGTAGTCGTATTTGCGGTCTGTCAGTCCGGCAAAGCTTCTTGCTCCGATGATGTCGCAATAGCTTGCCATCACGGGTATCGCTTCGAGCAGGTGTTCGCTCTTGTCTCCGTCCATGATCACTCCGCGTTCCGTTTCCAGTTTCCATGCTCCGGCATTCACGTCAAGCACGATTACGTTCATTCCCAGGTTCATTGCTGCCTTCTGTGTGCTGAGCCTTGTTCTCAGACTGTTGTTGAAGAAGATCATGAGTAGGGTCTTGTTCTTGCCCAGATGCTGGTAGGCGAAGCGGTTCTTCTTTATTTCCATTGCCTCGGCGAGTGCTTCTTGCAGGTTGCCGAGGTCTTCTACGTTCATAAATGTATTCATGTCCTGTTGTTTTTATTGTGCTTTTGTCGTTCTTCTACTATTGTTCTTTTTGCATTATTTCATCGAGGGCTGTGTAGAATGCCGGGTCTTCTCCGATAACGGTCTTGAGCAGTTCTCCATCTTTTCCGACGATGAATTTTGTAGGGAATCCCTGTATCTCGTATATGCCGGTTATGTCTCCCATCCCTTTCGGATTGTAAACGTGTATCCAAGGCAGTTCAAGCTCTTTTACGGCTGCTTTCCATTTCTCGTCGGTGTCTCCGCAGTCCACGCCTACGATTTCCATCTTTCCTTTATATTTCTCGTAGTATTTTTTCATCTCCGGCATTCCTTTTATGCACCATCCGCACCAGCTGCCCCAGAAGTCTATGACCACAACTTTCCCTCTCAGGCTTGACAGTGTGAATGTCTTGCCGTTGATGTCGGTGAGCGAGAAGTCGGGAGCCATGGTCTTCTGTCCGTCATTGCTGACGGCTGTTGTTTCTACTGCATGTTTGTTGTTTGCCGCTTTGTTCCTGTTCACTGTGCATGTTGCCATTGTCACTGTTGCCATGAAGAGCATGATGACGGTTGATGTCATTTGTTTTTTCATAATGGGAAACCTTTCTTTTTATGGTTTATTCATTTGGTTTTATCAGTTGCTATAACTTTTGCAAATTTACAAATTAATATTGAGATAACGAAATGTCTGTTTTGCAAAATCGGTATAAAGCGACGGATTAGTTTATAAAAAGGCAACATTAAGGAAAATTTAAATACTTTTTTTGTTCTTTGTGCCGAATTATTTGTGTAATATGAACTACATTTCGTATATTTGTCCGTCAAAATTCAGGATGGCTGTTGGTGTTTTTCTGTCTGTAAACTAAAGAAATACGGACAATAGGCGAAAGAAAATGCCCCTGCCGTTTATACTATCTTTTGAATATTAATATAAAAAACTTTTTAAAATACTTACATGTTATGTTACACATCGGTAATTTGGTAAAGGCGAAACTTAAGGAAAGAGCACATACTTGCGTGTGGCTTGCGGCACAGATGGGCTGCAGCCGTACTAATCTTTACAAGATTTTCAATAAGAAATATGTCGGTTCGAGAGACCTTGAAAAGCTCTCGCTGATTCTGAATTTCAATTTCTTTGAGGTTGTTTCAAAGGAAATGAAGGAGGAACTGGCAAATAGAAAAGAAGATTAAGCGGGAAGTCTGAGGACGGGAACTTTTAAGAAGTGGAAGACATGAGTTCCTTTTCCCTGTTCCTTTGCTTCGCTAAGTGTGCCGGTTGTGGCGCGTAACATTGTGAGTTACGCTTCACAACCGGCATTGTTTTATTCCGGATTTCACGGGCTTGTGTGATGAAGCAAGTGCCATTATTCCACTTAACCTTGCAACTTGGCTTCGGCTTCTTAGTAACCTGAGTTCGGGATAAGAAAGTCTTTATAAAAGTTGGTAATCTCAATAATTTTT
>URLQ01000023.1 GCA_900548745.1 uncultured Prevotella sp. | reverse complement strand
AGCTATAGTTTCAAACAATCTCCTGTTTACATCACTCCAAATATCGGATGAGTCCAAATTTGTAAGTTTTGAGAAAGTCGGTAACTTTCTCATAGAAATTACGTAACTTCCCCATAGAAAGTCGGTAACATTCTTAAGAAGCTCCACTTTTTCTTCTGCTTAATCCTGTTGTTTTTTGTGTTGAATCTATGTGAATTTCTACATAACTCTCAGTCAGGTTGTTTCAGTACTTCCGTGAGAGTACTGGAAAGAATCAGTTTATCCACGTTGATGGCGCACAGGAAATTTATCATAAACTTCAAGAATATGTAGATGAGAAGTGATGGCAAGACCTGTGTCAGTAGGTTGCCATCACTTATTGCTCATTACAGTGTATTAAAAACATGCCGTTTAGAATTTCTTGAAATACAGCTTCAGCATCTCCGACTGCAGCTGCATCTTCCCGCCACTAAGCTTCTGAATCTGGAAGGTTTCTTCGATGTTGTTTATACCGAAAGGCTTCAGCAACGTTGGTTCTGCAAGAGGAGCATCGCCATTCTCACGGTCGTAGGCGTAAGGCTGTGTCAAGAGGAGTTTGCCGTCACTCTTGTTGTATCTCATCAATATAGACTGGTGTCCGTGGTCCTTGTCATCGGCTTCCATCAGATTAAACTGGAATGACCAGAAGATTTTTTCTTTCGACAAGTCAAGCACGCCACCAGTGGCAAGGGTGTCTACTCTCGTAAGGTGCCACATGCCATCGAAGTCTCCGGCTCCCGATGTTTCAAGTTCGCATGATGAAAGCAGAGCCGTCATCATACAGGCACACGCCATTATTATATATGTATAGAATTTCTTCATGTCTTTGTCTTTTCTCTGGTTATTGAAAATGTTTGTTATTCCGGTATCTGCCACAACGGGATTACAAGTCGAACCATCCGGTCTTTGCCACCGTTATCTGGAAGCCCTGATTGTTTCCGAGTATTCCTCCGAAATCCATCGCGTATGATCCTTTCAGGCTCCAGTCGCGCAACTGCTTTTGTTTGAATTTGTATTCACCTTCCACCATAAAGCTTACATTATGACGCTTGTCGGTAAACGGATTGTTGTATGTACCCCACCCTTCCTGATAGGTTGCCATTACACGGTAACGGGTATTTTCTGTCGGTCTGCCGCCAAAGCCAAGATGGAAAGCCATAAATCTGTTGTTCTGCACGTTTATTTTGCCATCTGTATTATATATAGGTGAACGATAGAGCGGATTTCCCATCACCTGTCCCCAGTGTTGCCATCCGGGATATATACCATGGTTGTAATAGTTGTCGGTTCCTCCGATATGGTCGGGTATTGTTGTGGTGTGGTCGTGATAAATCGGACCGCTCTGGTATTTGGTATAAAGATATTCCACTACAATGTTTCTCAACCATGTGCCGAACTTCAGATGCAGATCCGCACCAAGCATCCAGTCCTTGAAGTCATACAACACGTAACGATGTTTCTGCTTCTCCTGCCACTGCTCGCCGCTACCATAGCCGTCATAGTCGAGCTGGAACATAGCAGAGTGGTCTTCAAAGAACTTATCCACATACAAACCAGCTCCCCACATGTCCGTTTCCCAGTTCAGACGCATCATCCAGCTTCCCAGTTGGTTGCCTTCCACATTCTTGTAGTTTGCACCATCCGTAGCATCTTTCCCTCCAGGTATGAAAGCATTCCAGAAGGCTTTAACACCCTTGTCGCCCTTCAGCTCTTGCAACGTGCCGTCGCTCTGCTGCAGATAGGAGTTGCCGCCAAACATAGATGCCATCTCCAGTCCCAGTTCTATAGAGAACGGATACATATACGGATCTTTTCCTATACGCAAGAAGCCTGCCTTTGAATGGTACAGCACATGGTCTGTATAGCGGCTCTTCTTCGCCGTAAAGTCGTGTTGCCACGAATCATCAGTAAACATTCCGTAGGCTATGTGTCCTCTTATCTGCAACCAGTTGTTAGTGCCCGGCACCGACCAATAGTCTTCAAGCGCCAACCTTATCTGCGGCACGGGGCGCGCATTTATGCCCAACGTCTGCGAACCGCTGCTAAACCTGCTGTTTTTCAGGTTCAGCTCCCTTTGCTTGCTTCCTACAGACAGTGTGCCATGCAGCCAGCGTCCTTCCACGAAAGCCTGCTGCACAACAACATTGCTCGTATAGTTGTAAGGCACAGCCACATCCACTCCGTAGCCAAGTCCCCATTTCTTATTATCGTCGATAGATATCGGACGAACCACGGAACCACGAAGATAACCGTTTCTCTCCTCCATGGAACTCAGACCATACTTGTTGGCATTCAACCACAAAGGGGTCTTGCCCCATGAAAATGAACCTTGAGCCTCAACGGTATATTCAAACTCGTTCTTCGGCTTTTCGCTCTTTTCTATATCGTCAATATCCTCCTGCGCCACGCAATTCAATGAGGCTGCAAACAAAAAGGATGCTAATAATAGTTTGTTCATATCACACTTTTTATGTTTTCATCTGCGAAGATAGGCATTATTTTCCATAAAAAAGACATCTATAGGGTTTTTCCCTTTCTATTTAGGGAAAAACCTTATTGACGTATGCGCTTTTTTTAGTTCCTTTGCAACAGAAAACAATAACGAATTAAAAACGATATATTATGAAACGGTTTATATTATCAATAGTTATGATGCTCACAGTAGCAATGTCTACAATGGCTATGAGCTACGAGCAGGCAAGGGAGAGAGCACTGTTCCTGACCGACAAGATGGCATACGAACTGAATCTCACCGACGAACAGTATGAGGCTGCTTACGAGGTAAACCTCGACTATCTCATGAGTATAAATTCTTACGACGACCTGTATGGCACATACTGGACACGACGTAACCTCGACCTAAGCTACATCCTCTACGACTGGCAGTACAGCACATTCTGCTCGGCTGCTTACTTCTATCGTCCGCTGATATGGGACAACGGAGTATGGAGATTCAGCATATATGCAAGATATCCACACCGCACATATTTCTATTTCGGCAGACCGGCATTCTACGTTTCTTACCGCGGTGGACACAGCTGGCACATGAACGGCGGACGCAGCTGGTATCATGGACGCACTTTCGGACCAAGACCGGGCGAAAGCCGCTTCGGAATGAGAGACAGATTTGACAGAGGTGACTTCAGAGGTTCAAGAGGCCACGGCAGAGACTATGACCGTAGGGACAATGGCAGAGGATACGACCGTAGGGATGACCGAAGAGACAATGGCAGAGGATACGACCGCAGAGACGACCGTAGGGACAACAACAAAGGATACAACAGAGGAAACGGCCGCAACGACAACAGGGGAAACGGCAACTACGGCGGATATCGTGGCAACAACAATGGCGGAACTCCTTCAAGAGGCACCGGCACCAATACTTCAGGACAGAGCAATAGAGACAACAATGGCGGCTACAGCGGAAGCAGAGGCAAATTCGGAAACAACACCGAGCTTATGCGTCAGAACAGAAGAGCCAACGATTTCACGACAAGACAGAGCAGCACACGTGAGACCGTGACACGCAACAATACAAGAATGGAGAGAATGGATAGATCACAGCCTTCACGAAGCACAGGAAGTTCTTCCTTCAGCAGATCTTCGTCTAACTCATCACGCCCGGCAACAACATTCACTCCAAGCCGCAGCACTTCCAACACTCGCAGCACCTACAACGGTGGCTCATCCAACAGAAGCGGAGGCAGCTTCAGCGGAGGCGGACGCTCTGGTGGCGGCGGTCACTTCGGTGGAAGAAGATAAGCAAAAACATAATAAATTCAAAAGCGGATGCAGGTTCATAATGGCCTACATCCGCTTTTTCGTTAATTAATATAATAATGAAATAAATATTACTTGTTCATCAGATAGCGCTCTGCCTCAAGAGCCGCCTTGCAACCGCTTGCCGCAGCTGTGATGGCCTGACGGTAAACAGGATCTGCAACGTCGCCGGCAACAAACACTCCTGGAATCTTTGTGCGTGGTGTACCATCAATGGTCTTTATATAGCCCACCTCGTCGGTATCGAGCCACTCCTTGAAGACATCGGAGTTCGGCTTATGACCGATGGCAAGGAAGAATCCGTCAATCTGAATGTCAACCTTCTCTTCGTCCGGCTCACCTTTACGCTTTACCAAATGAGCACCCTCTACTCCGTTTTCGCCAAACAGTCCTATAGTGTTATGCTCAAACAGCACCTCTATATTCTCTGCACCAAGCACTCTCTCCTGCATAACTTTTGAAGCACGGAGGAAAGGCTTGCGCACGATAAGGTAAACCTTCTTTGCCAAACCGGCAAGATAAAGGGCATCCTCACAAGCAGTGTCGCCACCACCTACTACTGCCACCGTCTTCTTGCGATAGAAGAATCCGTCGCATGTAGCACATGCCGAAACGCCCATACCGTTATATTTCTGCTCATCTGGCAGACCAAGATACTTGGCAGACGCACCTGTGGCTATAATCACTGTATCTGCTTCCAGTTCAGTACCGTCGTCAGTCGTCAGCTTATATGGTGCCTTGCTGAAATCAACCTTTGTAATCTCTCCTTCGCGAATGTCTGCTCCGAAGCGTTCTGCCTGCTCACGGATGTCGTTCATCATCTGACCGCCCATCACACCCTCAGGATAGCCTGGGAAGTTTTCTACCATAGTAGTCTGCGTAAGCTGTCCGCCAGTCAGCAGGCCACAATACTCTACAGGGTTCAGGTTTGCTCTCGAAGCATATATGGCAGCTGTATATCCAGCAGGACCGCTACCAATAATTGCACATTTTACGTGTTCCATATTTGAATTGAATTTAAAGTTTAAAGTCAAGCGTTGTTATCTTCAAACTGCATTAAGACGATGCTTACAGCAGCTCTTCTATTTTCTTGGCGATGTTGTCGATGCTCTCCGTCGGTTCGAAACGCTCCACCACCATACCATACTTGTTTACAAGGAACTTTGTGAAGTTCCACTTTATATCTGACTTTTGCTTGTAGTCGGGGTCTGCCTTGGAGAGCATCTCGTCGAGGACCTTTGTCAAAGGATGGCTCTCATCCCATCCTGCAAAACCTTTCTGCGAAGTAAGAAACTGGAAGAGCGGGTCTGCATCCGGACCGTTCACCTTAACCTTCTTGAAGCGTGGGAACTCTGTGCCGTAGTTCAATTTGCAGAACTCATGTATCGTCTCGTCCTTGCCCGGGGCCTGCTGTCCGAACTGGTTGCAAGGGAAATCGAGAATCTCGAAACCCCGACTATGATATTTCTCGTAAAGTTTCTCCAAATCCTCATACTGCGGTGTGAATCCGCATTTTGTGGCTGTGTTGACAATCAGTAATACTTCGTTAGCATACTCTTTCAGAGCTACCATCTTTCCTTTTCTGTCCTTTACCGAAAAGTCAAATACTGTATTCATTTTCTTATTTTGTTTTTTATTTAGGTTTAATGATTATTATTCTGCTTATCCTTCACTCCGTCCGACAGTTACGCCGTTTGGAGTTTTCCATTGCAAAATTAGTCATTTAAATCGAAAACCAACAACAGGAAGTGTATTATTTGCGAATTTTACAATCCGAAATCAAGCGTTGCTGCTGTTTTTTCCACTTTCTTCTCTATATTGTCAGGCAGGTTGCAGAAAAAGTCTATCTTGTTTCCAAGCTTCTTCTCCAGTTCGCTGATAGATATGGCATAGCCTTTCAGGGCATCACTACCATGGTTTACGCTTGTATGTTCAAACCAGAAGGCAATGCCGGAATAGATGTTGCTGTTTGTTCTCTTCCATACAAGGGCTGCATAGAAATACTTGGGCACGATGAGTTTGCCGTCTATGCGCGTCAGTATCTGGTCTGCACGGTCTATCGTTCCACCTTTGCATACAAACAGCGTGTCGTTAGCTGCAAATTTGTTGCTCTTCGGAAAGCTGTTCACGAATTTCTCCATCGTCAGCCAAATGCCACTGTTCTTGCCGTTTACTTTCTGACTGCCGTTGAAAGCACTATATTGAGGCTGCATGTTGGTAAGATAGAACGTCTGTTTGTTTATCTCGCCCACTCCGCTTCCGCTGTTGTAAGTGCGGTCGTTGGAGTTACACAAGTGTCCGTGGTCAAAGCCTCTTGCCTTATGTATATAACAGTGTGTGGCTCCATTGTCGTCATAATGGTAATAATCGTCAAGGCTCAAGTTTGCAAGGTCGAAGAAGTAAACGGATTTGTTTGATGTCTCTGTCTCGCGATACGACTGGTAATAGTCAGCATAGCCTCCACTCCATCTCTGTTCGTTGCCCTGCACGTTTCTACTTGTCAGGATATAGCACGACCAGCGGTTTGCCTTAAGGTCTTTGTCCCACTCCACACAGTAGTTCACGCCGCCCTTGTCGAAAGTCTTATCACTTGTCCTGTATACAATGAACCTACTGTTGCCTTCTTGCAGGTGCGGCACTTCCATACGTGTAGCAGCAGCGTCAGTATAAGCGGTGTTTCTGTTTACATTAGGTTCTTTCTGCCCTTCACCACTTCCACCTTGTGAGTCATTGTCGTCGCTGCTACATGCTGCCACAGCCAATGCCACGACGAAGAGGAATGAGTAATTTTTAAGATTAAACCATTTCATAGTTGTAGATGTTTTTTATAAAACGAAAAAAAGTGTGTTCATGCGCATATGCAACTACGCTTGAACACACTTTCAATTTCTTCCTTAATATATAATGTATATATTATTTGCGGGCTTTTCCATAGCGGCTCATGAACTTGTCCACACGACCTGCGGTGTCAACGAGCTTGCTCTTACCTGTATAGAACGGGTGAGATGTACTTGAGATTTCGACCTTTACCACTGGGTAAGTTTCGCCTTCAAATTCTACTGTATCATTAGTCTTGCATGTAGAACGTGTAAGGAACATATCGCCGTTGGACATATCCTTGAATACGACGGGGCGATAGTTTTCTGGATGGATACCTTTTTTCATTTTAATCTAAATTGTTTATTTATTGTTTATAAAATATTATGACATTTAGCATTTGGCTGCAAAGGTAAGAAGTTTTTTTTGACTGGACAAATTTTTGCAAGAAAAAAAATCCCATCATCGGTTGGGATGATGGGATTCAAGTATTACAAATAAAGAATATTACAATTCTATTTCCTTACCACCTTTACCTGTGGTAAGAACAATGTCATCAAGACGGATTGCAGAACTTATGTTTGCAGTGAACTTGATATAGAGTTTTGAAACTGCTTTTTTGAGAGTAAAGTTCGCTGTTGCATAAATCCAATATGGGTTTGTTGCGTCGCCATTGTTCTTGTCGTAAGTCAAATCTGTCCAATTTGTACCGTCGGTACTTACGCTAACAATAAATTTTGAAGCGTCGAATGAATTATCATATCCGTTATCGCCCTTAACAGAACTACTTGCACCGAAACACAACTTAAGCTTTGTCTGTGCAGAAGTCAGAGCAATGTTATTAATGACGAATGATGAAGGAGCTGTTCCAAAGAAGACTACGTTAGGACCGGAAGCATTGTCGTATGCTCCAGTATTCTTCAAACCTGTACTACGAACGGATGCCTTTACACCAGTGTATGTCACCTCAGATGCGCCAGTACCTTCTTTTGTCCAACCTGTATATTTGTCTACATAAGGTTTTGTTGAAGAAACATCTGCTGTACCACAGGTCTCTTTGAATATAGTAGCATTCTCATCCCCTGGAGTGTCCGGTGTATCTGGAGTATCAGGAGTTACTGCTCCGTTATCCAAATCTATCTCCTGACCGCCGTCGCCTGTAGTCAACGTAACGTCGTCGAGACGTATTGCGGAGCTTACGTTTGATGTAAACTTGATGTACAGCTTTGTTGTAGCTTTCTTCAGAGTGAAGTTTGCTGTTGCGTAAATCCAATATGGATGGGCCTCATCACCATTGTTCTTCTCATAAACGATGTTTGTCCATTTCGTTCCGTCTGCGCTGACAGAAACAGTAAACTTGGATGCGTCAAAGGTGTTGTTGTAAACTCCATCATCACCCTTTACAGAACTGCTTGCGCCGAAGTTCAGCTTCAGTTTTGTCTGGTCAGCACTAAGTACGATGTTGTTGATTGTAAATGTAGAAGGAGCAACACCAAAGAAAATCACGTTCGGGCCAGAAGCATTGTCGTATGCTCCGGTGTTCTTCAAGCCAGAACTGCGAACAGAAGTTTTCTCTCCGCTATAAGTGACGTCTGATGCGCCAACACCTGTCTTTGCCCAACCTGTATAACTATCGATAGTTGGCTTGGAAGAAGCGTCTGCTGTTCCAAATGTTTCATTAAAGATGACTGTTTTTTCTTCGCCAGGTGTTCCCGGCTCGTCAGGCTCACCGCCGTTTTCTCCTGGAATTTCATATGGAGCAGGAACGTCCTCGCAACTTGTTAGCGAGGTGAACGAGAATGTGAGGGCAGCCATTGCCATCACTGAATATAATATCTTTTTCATAAAATTATTCTTTAAAATTACTTGTTCTTTCTTTGATAATTATCTTATAGCTGACAGCCTTTATTATTTTACTTCCTCAATGTCGCTGTCTGAACGGAGGAGAATCTGCCAAGTGTAATCATACCTACTCAAATCGTTTGCATAAACAGTAAATATACCCGTTAAATTAACATTACCTTTTGGCATTGCCTTTGCTGCAAAATCAGCATATGTGCTGCTACGTACTACTAATGCAGCATAATTTCCATTCTTGAAAACTTTTCCGCCAACACTGACATCACGGCTGACGCCATTACCTCCATCCTTTTCAGCTTCAGGCGCCCAGGGCTTTGTTCCGTCAGCAATATTCATCTTCACATTCTTCAACGTCATTAACTTACCGCGATGTGATTTCACATAATTATAATATTTTATCTTCAATTCAGAGAAATCTTTACAGCCCTCTGCTTTATAATCTTTCTTATAATAATGCGTGAATAAATCTGCGTCAAACTCCTCCGGCTGCACCTTCGAAGCATCAGCTGTGCCGAGAATCTTGAAGTGTTCGTTCCAGATATTGAAAGCCATGCGGCTTGGGAATGTTCTGCCGCTTGAGTTTGTATACGGCATTCCGATCTGAACATTGTTTCCATAGAGTCCGATGTAGAGTCCTTTCAGGTTAACGAGTATTTCCTGTCCTACAGGCAAGAATCCGTAGAGTCCGCCTTTCTGTATGCAGATGAGCAGTCCTTCACCGCTCTCATCCTCTACAGCCACCTCATTATATATATTTCCCTGAATGTCGTTTCCTGTGACACGTGCTTTCAGTTGCCAGTCCTCTGTAATTTCCACGAGTCCGTTAGCCACCGAAGCCTCGAATTTGTCAACGGTCTTCGCCTTCAGTTCCTTTATCGTTACGATTTTGCTTGTCTCCTCAACGATATTATTGTTGCCGAACGGAGCGTTTTCTCCCGTAGGATCGTTCCAATCGTCATCCATGCAGGATGTGGCAATGCCTCCAAGCAGCAGTGCCGCAACAAGGAATTTTATATATTTCATCTTTTTCATTTCTGTGAGAGTTTTTAGAATTTATATGCTATGTTCAACATTCCGTTAGTGCCATAGGCAAAGAACTTCATCGGGTTCTTCGAGAACTTGTATGCACGGTTGGTTGTTGTACCGTCGGTCTTCTTCGAGTAGTCGCTTCTGCTCTGCTCGTATCCTCCGGTCACGATATTGGTGTTGTTCAGAATGTTTGTCACAGAGAGGTTTATCGATAGCGAACCTCTCTTCAGATAGATGCTTCTTCCGATAGAGCCGTCGAGCATGAATCCGCCATGTCCCTTTGCCTGTTCGAATGCCGAGCGTATAGGCTCATTGTTGTCGAAGCAGTTGCCTCGTGCCGTTGCCGAACTGTGGTAGCGGTAGCAAGGTGAGTATGAGAGGTAGATGCGGTCATAGTAGTTGGCGTTGAGGTCAAGGAACCATCCTCCGCTGTGGTAGCTGAGTCCGAGACTTGCTGCCGTGAGCGGTGTACCGTTGTCGCGCATGTTCTTATTATAGATGGTCTCCGTGTATTCGACACCCTTTGTCGAATTCATGTAGCTCACGGTGTTGTCGTTGAGAATCTTCGCATCACTGATTTGTCCAATAAGCTTCACGTCGAATGCACTTGTCACCTTGAACTTGAGACCAGCCTCAACTCCATAGTAAGCCTTCTTCATTCCTGTAATGGATACATATGAGAAGGAGTTGATGTCGTCGTAATAGAAGTTCTGCCAGTCGCTTACGTTTGTCAGATAGCTGTAGTAGGCGTTGATATTAGCGTGCAGCCATGAGGTCTGCAGCTGGTATCCGATTTCAGAACTGAACACGCGTTCGTTTTTCAGGTTCTTCACGAAGTCGTTGTTTATCTCCGGCGAAACGAATGCCACCTTTGCCTGTGGTGCCTTGTGCTCATATCCGAGTCCGAGTGTGAAGGTGTTTCCTCTTCCGAGGTTTATGTTAGCCCCGAACTTGAGTCCTCCGTCGATGAACTGTGCAGTGTGACTTTTTCCGTAAGAGTTGTCTTTTGCCAGTCCATTGCGCATCTTTCCGTCGCGCTGCATTGCTGTATATCCTAACTTTGCAGCCACGAGGTAGTGCAGGATTCCGAAGTTCTCGCTATAGCTTGTCCAAAGCTTTCCGTTGTTCACAAGCAGGTTGTAGTTGTATCCGAACTTGTCGTCTTCCTTCACCACGGCGTTGGGGTTATTCAGGTCGTACTGTATCTCGTCTGCGTTTGCCGGGTATGTGCCAAGAGCGTAGGTGTTGATGTTATGGAACTGTGTTGCTCCAAGCAGGTCTTCCATCGTCTGGTAGTGCATGCCTTTGTTTGTGGCTCCCACTATACCGATGTTCCAGTTCTTGTCTTTGTCGAGCTGCTTGTTGAAAGTGGATGCCAATGCGATGGTAAGAGCATCGTTATGCTTTGCCTGTATGTAGTACATGGCATCCTGTCCTTGTGCCGAAGCCTGTTTGTTGGAATAGTATAGACGGTCCCAGTCTATCTGTCGGTTGGCTTTTGGTCCCGACCAGTAGTCATAGGCATCGTGCCAGTTCTGCAGTGCCTCAGATGTACGGTAAGAGCTGTTGCTCTCATCCCAAATGTCGTAGTAGCTGCTTGGCATGTTCTTCCAATAGTTGGGGTGTGGGTTGTCGGCATTGTTGTAATTGAGCTTTGTGCTCTTGTACATGCTGTATTTTCCCATCAAGGATGTTGTCAGCTTGTCGTTGTCTGATATTTTCCAGTCCCAGGTGAGAAGTGCCGTTGGTGCGAAGTCGTTCACGATGCGTGAATTTCTCTTCTTTCCATTCTGGTAGCCCCAGTACGGGTTGTAGTATCTGTCGTTAGCCATCCAGTACATCTCGTCGGTTCCAGCTCCCTGCGAAGCGCGCTCTGTAGGGTTTCCCCATGTTGAGAATGCGAGCGAGTGTGCACCGTTGCCGAAAACTTTCTGTACCCCGAGGAAATACGAGAGTGAGTTGTAGAATGTTCCTTCTACGTATCCCTCGTTTGCCCATCTGTATGTGATGTTTCCTGAGAAAGCCCATCCCTTGTCACTAAGTCCGGTATTGAAGGTATACATACCTCGCAGCGTGTAGTTGCGGTTGGCACCGGTGAGCGTTATCCTATGACCGGCTGGCATGCTTGCCGGACGGAAGTTGTAGTTGTTGGAACCAGCCATTCCGGTCATGGCAAATTTGTTCGACTCGAATGGCAGTGCAAACTCCTGGTCCTTTGTCTGCTGGTTCAAGCCGCCGATATTCGAGAAGCGGAACTGACCCGTCTCCATGTCATTCATAGGGATGCCATTGATATAGACATCGTTGTACTTCTGGTCAAACGCACGGTAGCGGAAGCGCACCGGCGAAAAGAGGTAGCCCACCTCGCTTGCGTAAATGTTGTTGTTGGAGTTGACTATAGTCACATTCTGCGACATGTCGTCATCCTCTCCGAGCTGTGCCTCAGTGAACGTAAATGCCGACTCGTTGAGAATCGAGCTGCGTTGTCCAATAGAATCAGTGGGATTCTGTGCCTGAGCCAAAGAAGCGGAGCATAACGCCATCACGGCTAATTTCAGATTCTTTTGCTTCATAAATCAGTGTTATATTTAATCCCGACAAAGATAAGCCTTTTATAATTATCAAACAAATATTATCATGATTTTATGCTTACGTGCTCCCTGTGCAACATCTTTTTAACAGCTACGTCATACCTTATTCATTATTTATATGACTAAAAATGCAAAATAAACCAAATTTAATTCTTACCTTTGCCACGATGCACAAGCCCACGGACAACTCATCCCTACAGGTCTTGCACCGGAGGCTCCATTGACATACCATCCGGAGGCTTCCCTATTTACAAAGGCAATAAACGAAAAACAAAAATAACAATTATGAAAAGACTCAACATTATTATGATTTTACTTCTGTGGTTGGCTACATTCACCGCTGGCGCACAGAAGAAGTATTCATGCTACGGCATAGGATTCTACAACCAGGAGAACCTGTTTGACACCTGTCATGACGAGGGGAAACGCGACTACGACTTCCTCCCTACCGGCTCCTACCGCTGGAACGGACTGAAGTACACACACAAGCTACACAACATGGCACGCGCCCTTGCCGACATGGGTACAGACAAGCTGCCGGGAGTGGGCTGCGCAGTGATAGGACTGAGCGAGGTGGAAAACAATAAGGTGCTCGACGACCTCACAGCACAGGAGCCTCTGAAGGCACGCGGATACAAATATGTACACATTGAGGGACCCGACCGCCGAGGCATCGACTGCGCGCTGCTCTACAACCCTGCACTCTTCAAGGTATATAACACCAAACTCGTGCCCTACGTGCAGGAGCTGAAGAAAGACAGTGCCTTCCTTACAAGAGGTTTCCTCACCGTAAGCGGAGAACTCGCCGGTGAACACGTAGCATTCATAGTGTGTCACTGGCCAAGCCGCGCCGCTACATCTTTCTACCGCGAGTCGGGAGGCAGACAGGTGAAAGTGGTTAAAGACTCACTGCTGCGCGACGACCCCAAAGTGAAAATTTTCGTTATGGGCGACATGAACGACGACCCGACAAACAAAAGCATGACTGAAGCTCTCGGATGCAAGGCAGACATCGACAATGTTGACGAAGGCGATATGTACAACCCGTGGTACAACATTCTTGCAAAGGAGGGGAAGGGAACTCTCTTCTACGGTGGCTCATGGAATCTCTTCGACCAGATCGTGATGACACCGAACCTGCTCAACAAGAAGGGAAAGAAGGACTTCTCTACACTGAAATACTTCAACCACCACATCTTCATGCGCGACTATCTCATACAGAGCGAAGGCAAATACAAAGGAGCGCCAAAGCGCACACATGCCGGAGGAGTATGGCTCGACGGATACAGCGACCACCTGCCCGTAGTAGTGTATCTGGCAAAGGAGCAGAAATAAGAAACGTAAGGAAGAAGTACAAAACAAGGAGAGAATACAACTATGGCTGACGAAAACAACAGCACTGTAGTAGAATACCACCCTCTACAGCCATTCCTGCCCGAAGGCGCATGGCTGCTAATGCTTGGAAGTTTTCCTCCGTCGCAACAGCGATGGAGCATGGAGTTCTTCTATCCGAACTTCATCAACGACATGTGGCGGATCTTCGGTCTGCTGTTCTTCAACGACAAAGACCACTTCGTGGACACTGAGAACAAGAGATTCAGAAAAGAACAGCTCGTGGAATTCCTCACGCGAAAAGGCGTGGCACTCTACGACACCGCAAGCGCCGTAAGACGCACCACAGGCACCGCCTCCGACAAAGACCTCGAGATAGTGACACCCACCGATCTCGACACACTGCTACATCACCTACCCCACTGCACCACCGTAGTAACCACAGGTGAGAAAGCGACAACAGTGTTCGCCTCACACTTCGGCTGCGCCATGCCCAAAGTGGGCGAATCTGCAGAAATCCTATTCGAAGGCAGAAAGATAAAGCTCTTCCGCATGCCAAGCAGCTCAAGGGCATACCCTATGAAACTCGAAAAAAAAGCCGAACAATACAGAAAAGTACTTATCGGCGAACAACAATAACATACAAAAAAACAAAAGTACGCATGACAATAATAGGAATAGCAGGTGGAACCGGCTCCGGAAAAACCACCGTAGTAAAGAAAATAGTAGAGGCCCTGCCACCACACTATGTCTCCGTGGTACCACTCGACTCCTACTATAACGACACCTCACACATGACCGAGGAGGAACGCCACGCCATAAACTTCGACCACCCAGACGCCTTCGACTGGAAACTACTCATAAAACAAGTGAACCAACTGCGTAAAGGCGAAGCCATAGAACAGCCCACATACTCATACATACTTTGCAACCGACTGTCCGAGACCGTGCACGTGGAACCAAAACCCGTAATCATCATCGAAGGCATAATGACACTGCTGAACAAGAAGCTGAGAGACATGATGGACCTGAAAATATTCGTTGACGCAGACTCCGACGAACGACTCATACGCAACATACAACGCGACATCGTGGAGCGCGGCAGAGACGTGAAGACGGTGGTTGACCGATATCTCGACGTGCTGAAACCCATGCACGAGCAGTTTATAGAGCCAACAAAACGCTATGCCGACATAATCATTCCGCAAGGCGGAGAAAACAAGAAAGGTATAGAAATGGTCTGCAAATACATCGAAAGACTGATGCTATAGCATAAGCATATTATATGATGGGGCGCACGAAACGCCCCATCATTATTTCTGTGCGGAAGATTGCTCTCCCTCAAGCTCATTACCGCCCTTCCGCAACATTCTCTTCTTGCACTGATGTATCTTGAACGCATTCAGACATTCCGTAACGCCATAGAACAACAGACACCAACCGATTATCAACAACGGCAGACCTGCCGTCTCCATCGGCTTCACCATGACAAATAGTCCGGTGAGCAATATCAGCGTCGGACAAACCCAGAACCACAGCGGCAGCACGGCATACTTGCGAGCCTGGATGAGCACAAGAAACTGGTTCAGCGAACCAATCAGCAGTATACCACCCAGCACATACATCAGCGATGTGACAAAAGCACCTGGCATAAGGGCAAGCACGAAACCAAGAATAACACTGCCAAGTCCCACAACAGGAAACATCGGCTTACCACCAACAAGCAGCTTGCCGTCAACATCATACACCTCATTCTCGGCAGAATGAAGCCGAGCATTGAAGTAGGCAACACAAGAAATGACTCCCGAAACAAGAAACAGCAAACCGATGGCTATCGTAATACCCTTAACGGTGCTGTCGGGATTCTTTATCAGCATCGCACCGACCGCTATAGAGCAAATGGCACGAAATACAGAACTCTGCAATACTTTCATAATCTTATCTTTTAAGTTGACGAGCAACAAGTAGACCAAGAGGTTTGCTTACTTATACGCTTACTCATTCCACCTATTTCTATTTCTACCTGTTACCACATTGCAAAGTTAAGAAATAATCCGACGACAACCAAATAAACTTTCATGAAAGACAAAGTCTATACGGAAGCCCAATAGAAAAAGCTCATAAATAGTAACATGAAAAGAATACAGCATTAAATAATCATAAAGAATTGCACGATACACTAAAAACAATATAAAAGTGCTACTTGGGGTAAATGGAATTTTGTATCTTTGCACTTACATAATAAACAGAATCTCTGCTTTCTCTTACAAAAAAGTGACACATGACAGATGTGACACATGTTTTTATAAAATCCCTATGCGCGCTGGCAGGAAAGCATTATGTTTATTTATATATATAATTATTACTATATATTATTAAAAAAGTTGTGTCATAAGTGTCATCTGTCACACTCGCAATTACAAGTGCCATAGTTAAGATTCATAAGTGCCATAGATAGCTTTCGTAAGTAGCATAAAAAAACAACAAGGTATGAAAAAAACAACTCTACTTCTTGCACGCCACGGAGAAACCGTGGATAACGCCAACCGGATTATGCAGGGACAGACACAAGGAAGGCTCAACGAAAACGGTATCAGACAGGCGGAAGAACTTGCAGGAAGAATGAAAGACAGAAAGATTGATGCTTTCGTGGCGAGCGACCTGAAACGCTCCGTAGACACTTGCCGCATCGTGGCTGCGCCACACCATGCGGAAGTACATACCACACAACTGCTGAGAGAAAGAGACTGGGGAGGCTTCACCGGCAGATACATCCCCGACCTGAAAGGAGAGACATGGCCAGACGACGTGGAATCCTTGGACGCCCTGAAGCTGCGCGCACAAAGATTCCTGGACTATATCAAAAGGGAATATTCCGGACAGACAGTCTTTGCCGTAGGCCACGGTATAACGAACAAAGCCATACAGGCCGTCTACTACAACAAAGAGATGAAAGACATCGAAAAAATGGCTAATGCAGAAGTAAGGACGCTGGTTTTATAACACACGTCCTCCCATTACATCAGCAGAAGAGCATCGTGATGAGCGGAATGGTGAAGATAGAACCTACGGTTGTTATGAACGTCATCTCGGTCATGAGAGCCGGATTCCTGCCGTATTTCATGCAGAACATCGTGCCAAACGAAGCCACAGGCATGGCAATGACCACCGTATTGATTTCATTCACTATGTCGCTCACCCCACACACCTTAAAGAGGAAATACAGCGACAATGGCACCACGCCAAGACGCACCACCGACGCCACATAGACTTTAGGACTGCCTATAATATCATGCAGCGGCAGACGCGCCATCGAAGATCCGATTATCATCAGTGCTGCCGGCACGGTTATGTTGCCGACCATCGTTACAGGGCGTGCCACTATTTCCGGCGTATGCACATCAAATGCCACGAGGAGAGCAGCGACAAAGGCAGCAATCATGGCAGGAGAGAAGAGCAACTTGAGGTTAAGCTTGCGAACGCTGTACTCGCCCTTCACGAGCATTACGCCAGCCGTGAAGATGAAGAATGTGTTAGGCATGTTCAGCAGTGCCGCATAGAACACTGCCTTGGCTCCGAAGATGGAGGAGACGATGGGATAGCCAATGAAGCCCACGTTGGCAAACATCAGGGCAAAGCCTATCATGCCCTGGTCATCGCGGTCGGCGGCTATCAGCCGTGGTACAAAGAAGCCGAACACGAGAAGCAGTACATACGTAAGGAAGCCCACCCCAAGAAGAGGCAGGATAAGCGTACGGTCGGGAAGGGATTCGCCCATCACGGACGAGAGAATGAGTAGAGGACACGTCACGTCGACGACTATCGACGAGAGCTTGCGGTCAAAATCCTCACCCATATAACCCAACTTACACAGGGCATAGCCCAATACCACGATGATGAAAAGCACCACCATCACTTGAAGATTTTCCATTTTCTCTATACAGTATTTTTATTGATTCTTTTCTTCTTCTATTTCTTGTCTTTCGGTCTGTCCTATGCCCGTTTCATTTTCCCTGTGAAGAACAGTCCTATGAATACGAGGATGCCGTTGAGCAGCAGCAGTTCATAGCCGAACTTATAGCCCGTAAGATGAGTCGTCAGCTGATCAACAGCGAAGCATATCAATGGAGATGCCACACAGATATAAAGCACAAGCTTGTCGTTGACACGGCTCCGCGTTAGAATGCCGAAGGAGAATAGTCCGAGCAGCGGTCCGGATGTATACGACAGCACGATGTATATTGCATCTATGACGCTGGTGGAGTTAATGACTCTGAACATCAGTATAAAGAGAGCAAACAGTGCGCAGACACCCAGATGTGCCACACGGCGCAATCGCTCGTCAGTAGGACGTTCTTTGATGTCTACACAGAAGCTGGTGGTAACTGCCGTAAGGGCAGAATCGGTACCGCTGAAGGATGCCGCCACTATACCTATGGAGAAAAGCACAAGCACGAGATTTCCCATCCATCCGGAGGCTGCAAACATAGGCAGCAGCTCATCGCTGTCGGCAGGTATTGCCATTCCTTCCTTAGCGGCAAGCATCATCAGGAGCACACCGAGGGCAAGGAAGAGGAAATTGACAGGCACGAAGAAGAAACCGCCCACACACATGTCTTTCTGAGCATCGCGCAGGGTCTTGCACGTAAGATTCTTCTGCATCATATGCTGGTCGAGTCCGGTCATCACGACAACGATAAACACTCCGCTGATGAACTGCTTGAAGAAGTTCTGAGTAGATACAAAGTCATCGAAGACGAATATGCGGCTATGGCTGCCGAGAAGGCTTCACCCATCGTCATATCGAGCTTGCCCACCACCTCAGCAATGATTATCAGCAGAGCTGCCATCATACAGATGGTCTGGAAGGTGTCGGTCCATACGAGAGTCTTGATTCCTCCACGCCTGGTGTAGAGCCAGATTAGGAGCACAAGAAGCACTACAGTGACGCCGAAGGGGATGCCCGCCTGACCGAAGACGAACCTCTGCAGAATGCTACACACAACGTAGAAGCGGAGCGCCGTACCCGTCATCTCGGAAAGGAGAAAGAACAGGGCACCTGTCTTATAAGATCTGCGTCCGAGACGCTTCTGCAGATAGGTGTAGATGGTGGTAAGGTTGAGTCTATAATATACTGGCAGCAGTACGAATGCCACCACGAAATATCCAACGATGAAGCCGAGGCAGGTCTGCAGATAGGTCATGTCTTGCCTTATCACCATGCCTGGCACGGAGACGAAGGTTATTCCGGAGATAGATGCTCCTACGAGCCCGAGGGCGAGCATATACCACGGCGACTTGCGTTCTCCGCGATAGAAGGTGTCGTTGGTGGACTTGCGGCTGGTGACTCTTCCCATCACCATGAGCACGCAGAAATAAATCAGGATTGTTGTAAGTATCAGCACTGTTTTAACGTGTATTTATAAATTGATATTCTATTTGTTATCACTCTCTTTCTATTTGTCAATCTCCCTAAGTATCTCCACAGCTTTTCCCACTGTGTCTACTCCAGTAACCGTCATGTAGCGTTTGCCACGACTTTCCTTTATGTTGCAGCGCCGTGGATGGAAGCCTATGTAGTTGAGGGCTTTTTCGAAGGCCTGGCTTTTGTAATATGCACTCATGGGATTGCTTACGAACTGCATCTGCAGCATACCGTTTTTCAACATTATCTTCTCGAAGCCGAGTCGTTTTCCAATGCGTCGCAGCGGCACCACCTGTAGCAATTCGAGTCCTTCATGCGGTATTTCGCCGAAGCGGTCTTTGAGGTTTGCCTTGTATTTCTCCAGGTCGGCATCGTTGTTTATGTTGTCAAGCTCTCGGTAGAGCAGCATTCTCTCGCTGCTGCTTGGCACGTACTGGTCGGGGAAGAACATCTCCAGGTCGCTCTCCACGGCACAGTCATCGACAAACTCGTCACCGGAGAGTTTCTTTCCCTGTTGCATTTCATCGTGATACATATCAGCGAACTCGTCGTTTTTGAGTTCCGTCACGGCTTGAGTAAGTATCTTCTGATAGGTTTCAAAACCGAGATCCTCCATAAATCCGCTCTGTTCGGCTCCAAGCAGGTTTCCGGCACCACGCATGTCAAGGTCCTGCATGGACAGGTTAAAGCCACTGCCCAGTTCAGAGAATGTCTCCAGAGCTTCGAGACGCCGACGTGCATCCTGCGAAAGATTCGACAGCGGCGGTGCGAGCAGATAGCAGAAAGCCTTTTTGTTGCTGCGCCCCACCCTACCTCTCATCTGATGCAGGTCGGAGAGTCCGAAACGGTGTGCGTCGTTGATGATTATCGTGTTGGCATTGCTGATGTCAACACCATTGCCAATGATAGTGGTGGAGAGGAGCACGTCATAGTCATAGTTGATGAATCCCATGATTATCTCCTCAAGTTCCTCGGGCTTCATCTGTCCGTGTCCTATTGCGATTCTCGCATCTGGTACCTTACTGCGTATTACGCTTGCTATGTCGGGAAGGTTACTGATGCGGTCGTTTACGAAGAACACCTGTCCGTTGCGGCTCATCTCGAAATTTATGGCATCCTTTATCACCTCTGAGTCGAAGGTGTGCACCTCGGTACATACGGGATAGCGGTTGGGGGGCGGTGTCTGTATGATACTCATGTCGCGGGCTCCCATCAGCGAGAACTGCAACGTGCGAGGAATTGGCGTTGCCGACATCGTCAGAGTGTCTACGTTTGTCTTCATCTTGCGCAGTTTCTCTTTCGTGGAGACACCGAACTTCTGTTCCTCATCAATGATGAGCAGTCCGAGGTCCTTGAACTTCACGCTTTTTCCTATCAGTTTGTGTGTGCCTATGATAATGTCTATCTTGCCTGCCTCAAGGTCGGCAAGCACCTGCTTGGTCTGCTTCGTGCTTCGTGCTCTCGACAGATAGTCCACTCTTACAGGCATGCCTTTCAGCCTGGCACAGAAGGTCTGATAATGCTGGTAGGCGAGCACCGTGGTAGGCACCATTACTGCCACCTGTTTGGAGTCGCACGCCGCCTTGAAGGCTGCACGGATGGCGACTTCTGTTTTTCCGAATCCAACATCGCCGCATACAAGACGGTCCATCGGACGCTGACTCTCCATGTCTGCTTTCACGTCGTTGGTAGCTTTCAGTTGGTCTGGGGTGTCTTCGTAAAGGAAGCTTGCCTCCAGTTCGTGCTGCATGAAAGAATCAGCACTGAACTGATAACCTTTCTGATGACGGCGCGTAGCATAAAGCTTTATCAGGTCGCGGGCTATGTCTTTTATCTTCTTCTTTGTCTTCTCCTTCAGACGCTCCCAGGCTCCCGTGCCGAGAGTGCTCAGGCGTGGCGGAGTCTCACTGTCACGCCGCTTATATTTTGATATTTTGTAGAGGGAATGGATGCTTACGTCCACCTTATCGTTGTTCTGATATACTATTCTTATCATCTCCTGATAAGAGTCGCCAACAGGCACACGCACCAGTCCGGCAAATTTTCCTATGCCGAAGTCTACGTGCACTATATAGTCGCCAGGCTCCATTTCCTGCAGTTCTTTCATGGTCAGTGCCATCTTTCCGCTGCGTGCGGCATCCGATCTGAGGCTGTACTTATGGAATCGGTCGAAAATCTGATGGTCTGTGAAGACGCATATCTTCATGTCGTTATCGGCAAAGCCTCCGTGGAGCGTCTTGTCAACAGGCTCAAATGAAATTGGTGTGGTCTGTATTTCCGTGCCGTCTGCAAGTCGCTTGTGCTGCGCCATCTCATCAAAGATGTCACGGAGACGCTGGTTCTGCTTGGTGCTGTCGGCAAGGATAAACAGACGGTAGCCCTGCAGCTGGTAGTCTTCGAGAGCTTTGGTGAGTAGTTCGAAGTTCTTGTGAAACAGCGGCTGCGCACTCGTGTTGAAACTTATGGTTGCATGCGGCGTACCAGTGGGACTGCCGCCAAACTCTATTCGTTTAAAGCCGACAATGTCTTCGGCAAACATGGAACCCGATGAAAGAACATTCTCAGCCTTCATCTGCTGCATTATAGCCTGTTGTTCCACTTCTGTGGCACCTTCAAGCTTTTCAGTAAGTGCCTGCTGGGAGAAGCCCTCGCGGTAAGTGTTGTCAATGACATCGTGGACGAACGTAATGTCTTTCATCACGACAAGAGCATCGGATGGAAGAAACTTCAGGAACGGTATTTTCTCCGAAACCATTCCTGCAAGTTCCGGCACTATGTTCATGCGTTCTACCTTGTCTTTGGACAACTGCGTCTGTACCTCAAAGGTGCGTATTGAGTCTATCTCGTCGCCAAAGAAGTCCACACGGTAGGGATACTCGTTGCTATAGGAATAAACATCGAGAATACTGCCTCTGACGGCAAACTGCCCAGGTTCGTAGACGTAGTCCACTTCCTTGAAGCCATAGGAGCGCATCGTTTTCTCTATCTCCACTATGTCGTGTTCCTCACCCACCCGTAGCGGAAGCGTACGGTCGTCAAGATGTTTGTTGGAGACCACAAGCTCCGACATTGCCTCCGGACAGGTAACGACATATAGGGACGACATACAAGCGCCATCGGAAGCGGCTGCCGACAAACGGCTCAGCACCTCCGTACGCAGAATCTCGTTTGCAGCATCGCGCTGACCGTATTTCACCTGACGACGATATGCCGAAGGGAAGAACAGCACATTGGCTGTGCCGAGCATCTGCGTGAGGTCATGATAAAAATATCCCGCCTCTTCAGCATCGTTGAGCACGAAAAGACAAGTACGGCGGAGCCTGTCCGCCATGGAGGCAAACAGGACAGGGACAGCAGAAGCATGAAGCCCCCGCAAAGATATAGTCTTGATACTCTCGTCATCGACCGTCTTCAGCAACGCCCCTATATGAGGAGACGAGGAATAGAGGTCAAGAATCGTCTGAATTTCCATCTTTCTACCTTGCATACCGGCATGGCGCAGAGCTTACAACACGGCGCACACACCTTATAAATTATTAACAGGGTGCGAAGTTAATCAAAAAAATTGTAGAAATGGCGAGTATTTTACGATTCTTTCTATGGCACTTACATTTTTATTGTTAACTTTGCATTAGATAACTATAATAAACATGAGTGACAGCATTGTAATAATCCCGACATACAACGAGATTGAAAACATCGAAAAAATCATACGGGCCGTTTTCGGACTGGAGAAGGTATTCAACATTCTCATCATCGACGACGGCTCGCCCGACGGTACGGCAAACGTAGTGAAAAAGCTTATGGCTGAAGAGTTCAAAGACAGGCTCTTCCTCATAGAACGCAGCGGCAAGCTCGGACTGGGCACGGCTTACATCAAAGGCTTCAAATGGGCTCTTGAACATAAATACGAATATATCTTCGAGATGGATGCAGACTTCAGTCATGACCCCAACGACCTGCCACGACTATACTCCGCCTGCCACGACGAAGGATATGACGTGGCTATTGGTTCACGCTACGTAAGCGGAGTGAACGTGGTGAACTGGCCTATCGGCAGAGTGCTGATGAGCTATTTCGCTTCGAAATATGTAAGGTTCGTAACAGGGTTCAAGGTGCACGACACTACCGCCGGCTTCAAATGCTACAAGAGAAGAGTACTCGAAACCATCGAGCTCGACAAGATTCGTTTCAAGGGCTACGCCTTCCAGATTGAAATGAAATACACTGCACACAAGATCGGCTTCAAGATAAAGGAAGTGCCCGTAATCTTCGTTAACCGCAGAGAGGGCGTATCGAAGATGAACGGAGGAATCTTCGGAGAGGCATTCTTCGGAGTAATGAGACTAAGATGGGACGGATGGACAAGAAAATATCCGAAGATAAAATAGAACCAGATACAGAAGAAAAGAGACACACTCTATTATGAAATACCTATACAGAACATACCAGCTGCTCTTCGCATTGCCACTGCTGCTAATATGGACAGTAATCATCTCCCTGATGGTCATCATCGGCTGCTCACTGGGCGGAGGACATTTCTGGGGCTATTATCCCGGCAAATGGTGGGGACAGACCATTATACGCCTGCTGCTGCTACCCGTGAAAGTGGAAGGCAGAGAGAACATGAAGAAGAACGAGTCGTATGTCATTGCTGCCAACCATCAGGGCGCTTTCGACATCTTCCTCATCTTCGGTTTCCTTGGCAGACAGTTCAAGTGGATGATGAAATACCAGCTACGCAAAATTCCGTTCGTGGGATTTGCATGCGAGAAGTCTCATCAGATATTCGTAGACAAGCGAGGACCGAGGAAAGTGAAGGAGACTTACGACAAGGCACGCGCCACGCTATGTGGAGGTATGAGCTTGGTTGTGTTTCCAGAAGGGGCAAGAAGCTTCACCGGACACATGGGAAAATTCCGCCGCGGTGCATTTATGCTTGCCGACGAGCTACAGCTGCCTATCCTGCCACTAACAATTAACGGCTCTTTCAATATCATGCCGAGGACACGAGACTGCAAATGGGTAACATGGCACCCCATAAGCCTTACCATCCACAAGCCCATCTATCCCGAAGGACAAGGTGCGGAAGACATCAATCGCCGCATGTCGGAATGTTATGACGCCATCATGTCGGGACTCGACAAGGAATATCAGGGATATGTAGAGAACCCGGACCAATAGTGCTACAACTTTGCCTACATTACTTTTATAAGCATAAAAAAAGAATCCTTCAGCTATATTGCAATGCCTTAATAAGCGAGCAATTAAGCTGAAGGATTTTCTGTTCATCATGTCTTTATTCTATTATCCAGTCGGTGATGTTTCCTTCTTTGGTATCAAAGTTTATGCCAACCTTCGTTATCGGTTTTCCCGACAGAGCGAAACGTTGGCGATACCCCTTCAGGTCTATCTGACGCATAGCTGAACTGGAATCGCTATCAATCTTCAGTTCCAACAGGTATAGATTTGTGTGCGTAAGCAACACAATGTCTACCCTGCCCTTCGGCGTATGCACTTCAACATCTACGAGATAGTCTGTCAGCAGCGAGAACACGATAAAGAGCATCTGTTGATAATGCCCCTCATAATGAGTGTTGTCGCAATATGGCACAGTGCCTAAGAATGTCTGCAACAGTTCCAATGCGCCATTCATATCCTGTTTGTCAAGAGCCTGCGCTATGCGGCGAGCGGTATTGGTGGTCGCAAGAGTGTTATGGGTCACGTACGCCGGGATGAGCGCTCGCGTCAGCCCTACCTTAACCTCTTTGTTTGGCACATCAAGGGTATAGTAGTTGTAGTCGCGGTTGTAATTCTTTATCGTTATATAGCCGCTCTGGTAGAGCAGAGGCATTATAGACACCATGGTTTCCGTTGGCGCATCAAACTCGCTTGCGTCCGCTTCAATGCGTGTTATTATATCTGTAGGCAACACATTGAACTTGTGCATCATATTTATCAAATATGTGGGAGTGCCGGAACCGAACCAATAGTCACCGAACTCTTTTTTTGAGAAACTATTGAGCAGACTGTACGGATTGAATACATCAGGAGATTCCGCAGAGAAATGGTAACCGTCATAAGATTCTTTTAACTTCGCTATCGCCGCTTCTCTTGTCAGGTCATTCGTTTCCGCCAACATATCTATATCATAAGACATATACGTCAGGAGTTCGTCTATCGTAATGCCGCATATTCCGGCATACTCATTGTCCATGGAGATATTGTTTATGTTGTTCAACTCGCTGAATATGCTCAATTGAGAGAATTTTGTTATGCCTGTAATGAATACAAAGCGCAACTTTGATTCGCACATTTTCAGCGGACTATAGAAATTGCGCATCACATTACGCAACTTGCCGAGTTGGTCCACCTCGTGAGCAACATCAAGCATTGGGGCATCATATTCGTCGATGAGCACAACGACCTGCTTGCCGCTCCGCTTGTAGACCGTGTTTATCAAATCTATCAAGCGGTTATTGGCTCCTGCATGAGGCTTGGTGATACCCCATTTTTTTTCTTCTTCCTCCAGACGGTAATTTAAATAATCTTCCAGTTGTTCTTCCTCCATGTGCTTACCGCCACTCATATCGAAATGTAACACTGGATATTCCGTCCATTCTTTCTCAAGCCGCTCTATGGCAAGACCCTTGAAAAGGTCCTTCCGCCCCTCAAAGTAGCTCTGCATCGTGGATACGAGGAGCGACTTTCCAAAACGGCGCGGACGACCCAAGAAGAAATACTTGCCGTTGCTTGCCATACGGTAAATGTATTCCGTCTTGTCCACATACAACATTCCACGATTTATGATTTCCGAGAATGTCTGTATTCCTAAAGGATATAATCTTCTTGCCATAACTTCCTTATGTTTATTATATGTATAACTACGTATAATACGCAGATGCAAATATATGAAATATTATAATACTAAACAAGATTTCGCAAAATAACTTTTTGCAGACAGAAGCCGAATGACTTATCTTATACGCTTGCCTACTTTTCCTGCCACGAAAGCTATGCACAAGCCGAATCATGCTACAAGAGAAAGTGTTTCCTAAATAATTAGCAAGATATGTATGGGTAATAATACGGACAACAAACAATAATACAACAAGAAAAATATCAGTAAACTATACAACAAAACTAAAATACAAGCTTTATTTAAATAAACAAGGGCTTTATTTAAATAAATATAAGCCTTATTTAAACAAACAAGGCTTATATTTTGTTTTTTCTATATGACTTACCATATTTTGCAAGCCGGTTTTGAATAAATTACTTATTCTTTGGATAGAAGCGCAGTTGGTCTTCCGTCTCTATCGTAACCTTACTCTCGTCGAGCTTTGAAGCATCAAGCTTGAAGGTCTTTATAAAGAAATCATAAACGGCATTGCGCTTGTTCGGACCGAAGTCGTGCCTCTCTTTCGGCAGATGAACATTGGAGATATTCTCCGTCTTGCCATAGAACCCGTAAATGCGCTGCAGATAAGGGTATTCAAGTTCGGGCGTTGTGGAAGTCCAGTCGCCACCGTCGCTGACAAGCATCATAGGCTTTGGAGCGAACATTGCAGCAATTTCCGCATTGCAGGTGCCGCCGCCAGAAAGCTGTATCGGCATTCCGCTCTCACAAGGGCAACCACCGTCGAACCAAGAAGAAAGGCTCACCACAGGGTTTGCCGCCGTATAGCGGTCGTCGAGAGCAGTAAGCAGCACCGTCTGTGTGCCACCGCCAGAACCACCGTTCACTCCAACCCTGCTCTTGTCTACATCCTTGCGCTTTATCATCCAGTCAAGGATTCGTATGCCGTTGAGGGCTTGCATCTGTTGAGCCTCTGCTGTCTGATGCGCCTTTGCACCAACTTCATCCTCAGACTCTCCCCATCCCCACAGGTCATAATCTACACATATAGCTCCCATGCGGGCAAGTGTGGCAAGACGCTGCTGCTGCACCTTGCCGTATCTGCCGTTGAGGAAATGTCCGTTGGGACAGACAATCAGCGGATGCTTTCCCTTTGCAAGCGGCGTATAGACAGAACCTTTCACGGTATGTCCGTCTACGGTTTTCATACAGAAGTTCTGCACCGTATAGCCATCATACTTTCTTGTCTTCCCAACAAGCGGTTTCTCGTTGGAGCATCTTGCAAGCAACGCATCAATGCCAAGGCGTTCGCGTACCTCCTTGCGCAGAGTGTCGCGGCGAGCCTCCCATGAAGCCTTATCGGAATACTTTGAAGCAAGATAAGGAATAAGCTTCTGTCCGTCAGCAGGTTGGCGGCGCGGATACTCATACTGCTTAATCTTATAAAGGTTGCCGTTCTGCTTCAGGGCATAGAAGTCGAAAGGCTTGAGGATATTGTCGAATGTCTCTTCGAGGGAATAAGGACGCACACGGAAGTCGGCATAGTTGAGTTTCAGTCCGGTGGTGTCTACATTGAACTTCAGCTTCACGTTGAATCTCTTTGCCACGTCATTGAGCACGTCACCAAGCGGACGTGCATATTTCGTCTCGAACGTCTGTGCCTGACACATTGTGCCGGCAAGCAGGGCTGCTATAAGAATAGAATGTCTCTTCATAATTATTTTTTTGATTTTAATAAAAGAAATCGGAGAGCCCGGAATTCTCTTTGTCTTTATAGAGAACTACAGGCACTCCGATTTTATTGTGCATAACGATAACTAAAATTTATATTCGAGCTTTCCGAGCGTGTCTCTCTGTGCCACTTTCTTTCCGTCAACGAGCAACGACAGTCCTTTGCCTTGATGGTAGCGGGTGCCTGTCTTGTCGTAAACCACAGTTATATTATGGTTGTGGTAACGGACGTTGTCAAGACAGAAATAATCCCATTTTCCTTCCGGCACAAGCGGATTGACGATGATGCTGCCATCAGCCTGCGGACGCAGTCCTACGATGCCTGTTATCATCAGATCGTTGAAGGTGGAGTGGTTGTAGTAGCGGCTGCGCTCACGGTCGCCCATGAGCCATGCGCCGTTTGTCTCGTCGAGATACTCACCGATATATGG
>URLQ01000022.1 GCA_900548745.1 uncultured Prevotella sp. | reverse complement strand
CGTCAAATGGCGAACAGAAACAAACGATGACTAAAACATCTTTCGACCGCTCATGATAATCAATCCAACCGTATAAATAAACGGTTTGTCCAGCACGTCTATATAGTCCGATTCTGACATTTACGCCAAGCCTCTGTAGACACGTTATTTTGTCATCATTTAGAAATTCGGTAACTTTCCAATAGAAAGTCCGTAACTTTCTCATAGAAATTCGGTAACTTTCGATTTGAAGTTAATTGGATATCTGTTTCATGTTGCTTCAACAAGCATCTAAATCTATATCCATATTCCTCTTTTATGCACCAAACACGCACGTTGTAATTGTATAAAAATACAGTTTTACGTTGTGCTTTCTATGCCATTCCTTTAATATTTTCTTACCTCTCTCCCGTCTCCCCTAAAAATCCGATTAAGCGAGAGAAGAAGCTTGCTTATTCTTCCGAGCGTGAGGATTTTATCTAAAGTCTTGAAGAAAACCAAGAAATTCTTGGAGAAGTTCAACGATATGGCCTTGCTTGCCGACCTAATGGGACATGAAAGCATAGAGACAACACGTATCTAACTGCGAAGAAGCAACCTGGAGCGACAAGAAATTGTAGATAAGCTTATCACTTGGTAAAATGCCAATAAAGGTTCATAGGAATACCCCAGTTCGGGATAAAGGTTTCTCTGACCTTGAAACAGTGAACTACTACGACAACTATACATTCCTACCGGAAGTAATCCGGTGGTATAGGAAAAACGAAAAAAATCTCCCCGTCAAACTTACACAATTATATAATATAAGGTGTAGTTAGCGGGGAGAGTTTTGTTGTTTGTATTTCGTATAGTTACTGTCTGTTTCTTGAGAGAGTCCTCTTGAAAGTCTTTTTATAAACTTGCGGTCTGGTCCTGGGAGTCTGCCGGAATATATTTAGGAGAGTCTCCGTATTTGTTCGGTCCCATATTGCTGTCGAAGAGGCTGAATATGAAGACAACAAGTCCGCAGATGAATGAAACTGAAGCCGAAACGGCATATACGGGGCTTGATAAGGTCTCAAAAATCTTTTCGGGGTTTGGGTTCAGGGTGTTAGCCAATTCAAAGAAGCCTGTCGCATGGATGTATACCAGCGCTATGACGCTGCTTACAAACCCGATGTAGACCCAGATGGCATTATGACCCGAGTCGTGGAGGCGTCTTACGCCGACGGCAACGGTGCACAGGCTGACGAGAACGGATACTACAGCGTAGATGATGGACGATGGGCCGAAGATAGAAGAGAAAATGCCGTTGACGATGGTGGTGGCAAGTGCGAACCACCAGTATTCCGAGCGACGGGCACGGCCATTGACGTTGGTCAGATTGTTGAGTACTCTTTTTACAGCCTCGCTGAAACCGAGTCTCGGCGTGGCTACATAGTTCATGGAATTGTTCATAGTTACTTTTTTTGTATGATAAATGAATTTGTTAAGTGTGGATTATGCTATGTGTCTTTGAGCAGAATGTCATTCTGTGACTGTAAAGATAATGCAAGGCGAGAGCAGAATCATCAAGCTTGCTTGGATGTTATGCCGAGCCGCAGCTTATCTTATGCAAATATACATATATATATAATAAATACCAAAGGAAAGTCGTTGTTTTTTGTTGTGATTGTAAGTTTTTTGCATGCCAAATAAAAAAAATATAGTTCAGAATGTCCGAAATACTACATTTATGCGTTATATAGATAAACGATGCGGATGAAACCAGAAGAGTTCAACAGTAAAGTGCTGCCGATGCGCCAGAAGCTGAAATGCTATGCGCTGAAACTTTCCGGGAATGACGATGATGCCGAAGACCTCGTGCAGGAAGTCATGCTCAGGCTCTGGAACATGCGCACCAGATTGGAGGAGACGAAGGGCGGCATGATGGCACTCGCATCCACAATGGCAAGAAATCTGTTCTACGACAAGTGCAGACGCCGGAAATTCTCGTCTGACGGAGGCATTGACCTGGAAATACCCTTCAACGACCTTACGGCAGAAGTGCATGACGAGGTGAGGCTCATAAAGCTCATCGTGGAGAGTCTGCCGCCGCTGCAGCGCCAGGTGTTCCGCATGAAGGAGATTGAAGGCTACGAGGCGGAGGAGATAATGCAGATAACGGGCTGCTCGGCTGACAACCTGCGGAAGAACCTGTCGAGGGCGCGACTGAAAATCCGTGACACGTATATGAAAATAATGAAAGGACAAAGATAATGGAAAATAAGAGCATGATGGAAAATACTGTTGGCAGACTGCTCAAGAAGTATATGGACGGTTTGACGACAAACGCAGAAGAGAAGACGTTGAGAGACTTTTTCTCAAATCCTTCTGCTATAGTTCCCGAGGAGTGGAAGCCATACAGAGCATTGTTCAGCTTCGTGGGTGAGCAACGGGAGGAACTCTTCGGCGGCGGCTCCGTGGAGGAGGCTGACGGCGGTGCTATGGAAGAAAAGGATGTCAACGGCTCTGTGGATGAAAAGCCTTCTGGCGAGGACAAGCGCAGAAAGCGCCATGTAAGAGGCCTCGTGTGGACCCTGTCGGCAGCGGCAACGCTACTGCTCCTTGTGGGAGTGTTCTTCGGTAGGCATCGCCAACCCGACTGCTACATGATAGTGGACGGAAAGATGTATACCGACCGCAAGGAGGTGAAGGCGGAAGCCGTGGAAGCCCTCGACATGGTGGGAGAGAACAGCGAAGACCCCTTTGCCGCAATGGACATGATGAGGTAATGCCGGCATGGGGGAGCGAGAGAAAGAGAAATAGTAAAAAAATAACGTGAACATAAAGGTTTATTATTATGAAACAGTTCTTTGTGAAACGCATAATGGTTACGTTGGCGATAATGGTGGCTTGCACCATAACGGCAGCAGCACAGGAGGGACTGAACGTTGACAGGGTGTTTCAGCGTTTCGGAAAGTCGAAGGGCTGCAAGATGGTGGTGATGAAGAACACCGAACTGCGTGGCTATAAGCTGCATACCTACAAGAGTCTGGTCTACAAGAACCTGTATTCTGCCATAGAACCCTATCTGGCGGCAGACAAGAAGTCGGCAAAGAAGGTGAGAGAGGTGGTGGAAGAAGGGCGCATAGTAAGCGGCTACTATATGATGGCTCCATTGAGGGGCGGCATAAACAGGTACATTCTGTTCAGTAACGTAGGAGGGCATAAGGGTACCGTGATTTATATCGAGGGTACGCTATCGCCCGACGATATTATGAAGCTGTGCTATTCAAAAGTATGAAATAAAAAAGACTGAAGATATGAAGAAACTATTGTTTTTGGCTGCTTGCCTGCCGATGCTGGCAGTGGCAGAAGAGGTGAAGGACACTACGTTTGTCGTAAACGGCAAGAGCATCGTTGTAGACGTGGATGGCGACAAGACCAACGTGAAGGTATACGGCAAGGACGGTAACCGGGAGACAAAAATAAGCGAGATGAACTATATCGACGGACAGGAAGTGGAGCGCGTGTTTGTGGGCTCGCCATTCGTGCCGACGGAAAAACTGCAGCATCTGGATTTCTCACCGCGTTTTGCCACCGTGTGGATGGGTATGTCGAGCATCTCTGGCAAGGTGATGGGTAATAGTGAACTGGACCATGCACGCTATTCCAAGTCGTTTGAACTCGGAGTGACACCTTATTATATGTCGGTGCCATTCAACAAGAGCCATAGCCTGGGGCTGAGCATGGCTGCGCAGGTGGTATGGAGTCATCTGTGCTTCCAGAAGGATTGTGCCGTAGGCGAGGAGGGAGGCAGATGGCACTTCAAGGAACTGGGCTACATGGCTGACGGCAACAATATTAATTTCCTCTCGCTGAGAGTGCCGTTTATGTTTACATGGCAGTCAGACTATGACTTTGAGTTGGGTATAGGACTTACTCCGGAGCTCAGGACAAACGCATGGTACAGAAGGAAGGGTCCGGAGGGAAAGTTCACCGACACCTACAAACTCAACCATGCTGGTCTGGGATTGGCGCTGAGCTGGGGCTTTGGTCCAGTAGTGATGGGAGGAAACTTCGGACTTACCCCACTCTTCAAGACTGCTGATGGCAAGAAAGCTTATCAGACCTCTGCCTATATAGGCTTCGACGCTCTCGCCTTAATGAAGATTCTGAACTACAGCAAGGACAGGAAGAAGAACAATAAGGCAAAGGCCCTGCTTGATAATTGATGATTCCTCGTCAACTTGTCAACTCGTCAACTATTAAGGGAGAGAACGGCTTCTGTTTTTCAGAGTCATTCTCTCCCTTATTCTTATTTGTAGATGTATTTTCTGCAAGTGTGAAGTTATCTTTTGAATTTACGATAAAGCTTCCAAGCGAACAAAGCTCCGTCTAAGACGCCGATGCCGGTATTCAGCATGCTTTGCAGGTTGAGCCCCTTTTTCCGCGTTCTCTGCTGCGGACGGAACATCTCGTTCCACATGCCGCCCATCTGCTGCTGGTCGTGCCGAATTTGCTTCAGCAGTTCCTCCTTGCGCATACTAATGTCGTGAAGGGAACTGTATGATGTCTGCTTTTCTGTTTCATTTGTCATGATCTTGTTTTCCGTTAAGAATAATCTTTTTCTCCCTAAGGATGGTCTTACCATTGTTATGGATAGTCTTTGCTACCGTCAAGAGTGTGGCTTATTTTTCCATCAGGAGTGTTGTTAGAAACTTTACGAGCGGCTTTTCGATGAGCTGCTTCTTGAACAACAGAAATATTATGAAAGCCACGAAATAGAAGGCTCCCACTATACAGAAGGCCCATCCGTAACCCACGGCACCGGCAATGGCAACGGTGGCAGCCAGCGAAAGGAATATCAGCACGAGGATGATGATGAGCGCCATTACTGCAACGATGATGAGCGCCGTGATGAGGCGCACCGTCTTGTCAATGGCCCCCAGCTTCAGATACTCGCTCTGTAGTCCGACATAATGCCTTGCTGTCTCTATGAGCCTGCCGATGATGTCTATGTTCTTGTCGCTTGAAAACATCAATTCAGATTAAATTAAACCTCGTCAGATTCTGCTGCCGCATCCTTGATGTCATCAGCCAAGTCACCCATCTCCTTGCGTGTCAGCTTGATGCTGTGGCGCTTGCAGAAGTCGTCGATTGCATCTGTTATCTTCTCTCTTGTGTCTGTTCCCTTCTCCGGAGCAAGGAGAAGTCCGAGGGCTGTTCCAGCCAGGGCACCGCCCAGAAATGCTCCAATGTAGCCTAATGTTTTCATAATCTTCGAATTTTATATTAAACAATAATTCTATTCTGAAAGCAAATATACTCTTTTTTCTTGTTACGGCAATGCTTTTTATCGTTTTTTTTCTTGCAGAGGGGTCCTTTTTGTTCATTTAACAAACTTTATGTGCGTCTTGGTCCTGTTTTACTCCTATTTTGTGTATCTTCGCAAAGATTTTTATTTTGCATGTATAACATTTTAATTCTATAAAACGAAAATGAAGAAATATTCTGTAATTTGCGCAGGTCTGTTGTTGGCTGTAGCTTTCACAAGCTGCGGTTCGTCAGAGAAAGCATACCGTAAGATGTACGAGAAGTCACAGGCTGCTGATGCGGCTAATGCAAATAAGGAACAGCCTTCAGAGGAAGTGGCTGTTGTTACTCCGGTTGTAGAGAAGCCTGCAACGGAAACCGTTGTCGTTGACAACTCTGACAATGTGCCTGTAAGACAGGGAAAATATTCAGTTGTGAGCGGTGCCGGACTAAAGGATTTCAGCGTTGTAGTAGGCTCATTCTCTGTTCAGGCAAATGCCGAGGGTATGCAGGGACAGCTTAAGAACAAGGGCTACGAGGCACAGGTGGCTTACGATTCGGCTACAAGAATGTACCGTGTTGTGGCTTCCACTTTCGCTACGAAGAACGAGGCTGTGCAGAGCCGCAACCAGTTGAGAGGACAGTATCCGGACGCATGGTTGCTGTACAACAATTAATGCTGGATAGTGAGTAGGATATTAGCCGTAGATTACGGAAAGAAGCGCACGGGGCTTGCCGTCACCGACCCGTTGCAGATTATTGCCAATGGACTGGCCACGGTGCCCACGGCGGAGCTTTACGACTATCTCGTGAAGTATACGCAAACGGAACAGGTGGAGCTGATTGTGGTGGGAGAACCTAAGCAGCCCAATGGGGAGCCGAGCGAAAACCTTGCCAGAGTGAGGGTGTTCGTGGCACGATGGAGAAAACGACAGCAGATACCTGTGGTTTATTATGACGAACGCTTTACTTCCGTATTGGCGCACAAGGCAATGCTGGACGGCGGACTCCGCAAGAAGGCAAGACAGAACAAGGCACTGGTTGATGAAATCAGTGCCACTATAATATTGCAAAGTTATTTGGAATCGAAAAGATGATTTTACCTATATATATATATGGACAGCCGGTGCTCAGAAAAGAGTCAGAGGATATAGCTACAGACTATCCGAACCTGAAGGAGCTCCTGGCTAACATGTTTGAAACAATGGAGGAGGCTAACGGTGTCGGACTTGCCGCTCCGCAGATAGGACTCAACATACGAGTGGTGGTGATAGACCTGGATGTGCTGTCGGAGGATTTCCCGGAGTACAAAGGGTTCAAGAAAGGCTTCATAAACCCCCACATCATAGAATACGATGATACCGATACCGTGAGTCTCGAAGAAGGATGTCTCTCATTGCCAGGTATTTCGGAAAAGGTGACACGCCCAACAAGAATACATGTGCAGTATCTCGACGAAGATCTGCAGCCGCATGATGAATGGGTTGAGGGCTATCTTGCACGAGTAATGCAGCATGAGTTTGACCATCTTGACGCAAAGATGTTCATTGACCGCATCTCACCACTGCGCAAGCAGCTTATTAAAAGCAAACTGAAGGCGCTTTTGCAGGGTCGCTACCGTTGTAGCTACCGTACAAAAGCCGCAAGAAGATAAAACAGGTAAACGTTCAGGAATTAGAGAATGGCTCGACCGCTGGTGTTTTGTATATGGACAAAGGCGATGACGGTCATGGCTTCTCTAATTCTTGAACCTTATATAAACTACTTTTCCCCTTATAATAATTATGCGCAAACTTCTATTCTCATCACTCCTGTTCTTGGCAGCCGGTAGCGTAAGGGCACAGTACAATACAGACCGACTGATAAGAGTAGGGCAGAGTGCGCTCTATTATGAGGATTACGTACTGTCGATACAGTATTTTAGCCGTGCTATAGCGGCAAAACCGTATCTCTATGAACCGTGGTTCGGCAGGGGAGAGGCGAAGTTCAGACTCGATGACTTTGTCGGTGCCGAGGCAGACTGCACGGAAGCCATAAAGCTGAACCCTTACATTCCCGTGCTCTTTGAGTTGCGTGGACTCTGCCGCATACGGCAGAATAACTTCAAGGGAGCCATTGCCGACTATGACAAGACAATAGAGTATGAACCGGACAACAAGAGCCTGTGGTACAACCGTGTGCTATGCCGTATGGAAGACAAAGACTATGAGCGTGCAGACCAGGACTTGCAGGTGATGATGAAGAGATGGAAGACTTATTCGCAGGCTTTCTCGCTCAAGGCAGAATTGTGTCTGCAGCAGAAAGACACGATAGAAGGAGCAAAATACCTCGACAAGAGTCTTGAACTCAACCCATACGACGGGGAGACATGGGCTGTGCGCTCCATGATAAGCCTCTCGCAGTCAAAATGGCGCGATGCCGACCAGCAGCTCTCCAAGGCCATACACTTGAAGCCTACGAATGCCAACTACTACGTAAACCGTGCGCTCGCACGCTACAACATAAACAATCTGAGAGGAGCTCTCGCCGACTATGACAAGGCGATAGAGCTGGAGCCTAACAATTTCCTCGCACACTACAACCGTGGACAGCTGAGGGTGCACGGATGGCGTGCACGCTTCCTGCAGTCGTCTGAAACGTAACGTGCCGTAAGTGACTTCGACTTTATAATAAACCTTGAGCCGGGCAACGTGATGGCTATCTACAATCGTGCGCTTCTGAGAGAACGCATTGGAAACATACGTGGAGCCATTGCCGACTACACAAGACTTATTGAGCAGTTCCCGAACTTCTGGGTTGGACTCTCAAACCGCGCACGCTGCTACCGCAAGCTGGGAATGACGGCAAAGGCAGAAATGGACGAGTTCAGAATCTTCAAGGCGCGCATCGACAAGTCAAACGGTTTCCAGCCTCGATGGAGCAAGAGCAAGATACGGAACGTGAGAAAGCGCAGCGAGATAAACTTCGACAAGTATAACCAGCTCGTTGTCGATGACAAAGCAAACGTAGGACATGAGTACGAGAATTCATACAGGGGCAAGGTGCAGAACCGAAAAGTTGATGTGGATTTCATGCCTATGTACCAGTTGTCGTATCTGCAATACGCCAATGGCGTGAAGTCGTATGTCGCTTCAGGAGAAAGTGTAGACAGTTTCAACAAACAGAACAAAAAAGAAAATGCTGCATCCCACGTAGCATACTCCACACTGCAGATAACCTGCAACCCGAAGAGTCTCGACGAACAGACCACAAAGTCGTATTTCGCAATGATAGACTCCCTCTCGCAGATAATACAGCAGTCGAAAGACTTGCGCCGCGACAAGAACGTGCTTATACAGCGTGCCGTGGCATACAGCGTGGTGCAGAACTTCTATGATGCGGAGAACGACCTCTCGGCTTATCTTCAGGTAGACAGCCTGTCGTCACTTGCCTATTGGCAGCGTGCCGTGTGCCAGTCGATGCTCGAAGACTACGACAGGTCGCAGGGAAACAACCAACAGTTCAAAGACCTGCGTGTGCTCGGCGACCTCGACAAGGCAATAAGTCTCGACCACAGCAATGCGTACCTTTATTATAATAGGGCGAACATCTATGCCTTGCAGAAAAACTACAGCAAAGCCATCGCTGACTACGACAAGGCCATAGACCTCGACCCACGTCTTGCAGAAGCATACTACAACCGCGGACTCGCTTATATCTACAGCAAGAAGACGGAGCAGGGCATAAAAGACCTCAGCAAGGCGGGAGAACTCGGACTCGTGGATGCCTACAGCGCAATAAAGAAATACCGTCCGAAGGCGGGAAAATAAGTAAAAAAATAAGTGTAAAAACTATAAATATCAATATTATACTTCTATTTTTTTTCTTTTCAGAAAGAAAATACTACTTTTGCAACCGATAAACAAATCGCGGGTATTCGTATCACTCGCTAAAAAACAAAACATATTATGATTAAAATCACATTTCCAGACGGATCTGTTCGTGAGTATGAGCAGGGCGTAACTGGCTTGCAGATTGCAGAAAGCATTTCACCGGCCTTAGCACGCAACGTATTGGCATGCGGCGTAAATGGTGAGACAGTAGAGTTGAACCGTCCTATTAATGAGGATGCAAATGTAACATTGTACAAGTGGGAAGACGAAGAAGGAAAGCACGCCTTCTGGCACACTTCAGCCCATTTGCTGGCAGAAGCTCTCCAGGAGTTGTACCCTGGCATACAGTTCGGTTTCGGTCCGGCTGTCGAAAACGGATTCTTCTATGACGTAATGCCTAAAGACGGCGAAGTCATAAAGGAAGGCGATTTCGAGAAGATTGAAAAGAAGATGAAAGAACTCGCATCAAAGGATGAGGCTCTCGTTCGTAAGGAAGTCTCAAAGGCTGATGCTCTCAAAGAGTTCAAAGCTGATGGTCAGGAGTACAAGTGCGAGCACATTGAGCAGGATCTTGAAGACGGTACCATCACAACCTATACACAGGGTAGCTTTACTGACCTTTGTAAAGGACCACACCTCGTAAGCACAGGTGCCATCAAGGCTATCAAGATAACAAGCGTGGCAGGAGCTTTCTGGCGCGGAGATGCCAAGCGCGAGCAGATGACACGTATCTACGGTATAACCTTCCCTAAGAAGAAGATGCTCGACGAATATCTCGTAATGCTTGAGGAGGCTAAGAAACGCGACCATAGAAAGATAGGTAAGGAGATGGAACTCTTCATGTTCTCAGAGCGTGTAGGTAAAGGTCTTCCTATCTGGCTGCCGAAAGGTACACAGCTTCGTCTGCGCCTTCAGGAGATGTTGCGTAAGATGCTTGCTCCATACAACTATCAGGAAGTAATCTGTCCGGGTATCGGAGGCAAGAGCCTCTACGTTACTTCCGGCCACTATGCTCACTATGGCAAGGACGCTTTCCAACCTATCCATACTCCTGAGGAAGACGAAGAGTACATGCTGAAGCCGATGAACTGTCCTCACCACTGCGAAATCTATGCACGCAAGCCACGTTCATACAAGGATCTGCCTTTGCGTATAGCAGAGTTCGGAACCGTGTTCCGTTATGAGAAGAGCGGTGAGCTGCACGGACTGACACGTGTGCGTACCTTCACTCAGGACGATGCACACCTCTTCGTTCGCCGCGACCAGGTAAAGCAGGAATTCGAGAATATCATCGACATCATCCTGAAGGTGTTCTCCATCTTCGGATTCGAGAACTATGAGGCACAGATTTCTCTCCGTGACCCTAAGGATACAGAGAAATATATCGGTAGTGACGAGATTTGGGAAGAGAGTCAGAACGCTATCCGCGAAGCATGCAAGGAGAAAGGTCTGCAGTGCAGAGAGGAAGAGGGCGAGGCTGCATTCTATGGTCCTAAGCTCGACTTCATGGTAAAAGATGCCATCGGAAGAAAGTGGCAGCTCGGAACAATACAGGTTGACTACAACCTGCCGGAGCGTTTCAAACTTGAATATACTGCAGAAGACAACTCTAAGCAGACTCCTGTAATGATACACCGCGCACCGTTCGGTTCGCTGGAGCGCTTTACAGCAGTGCTTATCGAGCATACCGCAGGTCACTTCCCATTGTGGCTCACACCAGATCAGGTGGCAATCCTGCCTATTTCAGAAAAATACAACGAGTATGCACAGCAGCTTGCAAAGTATTTCGACAGTATGGGTGTGCGTGCCAAGATTGATGACCGCAATGAGAAGATCGGTCGCAAGATTCGCGACAATGAGATGAAGCGCATTCCATATATGCTCGTAGTCGGCGAGAAAGAGCAGGCCGACGGTACGGTGGCAGTACGTAAACAAGGTGGTGGCGACCAGGGCATAATGAGCAAGGAGGACTTTGCAAAGAAAATCAACGACGAAGTGGCAGAAATGCTCAAAGGAGTTGAATGCTGATATAAGCAGACAAGTCTGTAAGTTTGCGGTGGTATAGAGTAGTAGTATTCTTGTCCTCTTGTAAACTCAAAAAACAAAAGTCGTGTGCGGAACTAAAACAGTTTCCGCACACTTTTTTTGTCGATAGACTCATAAAGTGGTGAAAATAAACTACTTCTGCACTGTTTATACCTGTATTTTAGCAAAAAAAATGAAATAAATTTCCGTATGCCATTAAAAACTCGTATATTTGCAAGCCTTTTATGACGAATGGATGAAATAATACATATTAATATATATAGAAATGACAAAAGCAGATATAATTGACGAAATTGTAAGCTCAACGGGCGTGGCACGCAAAGATGTTACCATGGCAGTTGAGGCCTTTATGGAATCAGTGAAGAACAGCTTGCTGGAGAAAAAAGAAAATGTCTACCTTCGTGGTTTCGGAAGCTTTATCGTAAAGCACCGCGCAGAGAAGACAGCGAGAAACATTTCAAAGAATACCACAATTGTAATTGCTGCACACGATTTCCCAAGCTTCAAGCCGGCAAAGAGCTTTGTAAGCAGAATGAAGGGAGAAGAAGTGGTAGACAACGACTAAAAGAAGAGAGAGAATTTATTAATAACATTATATTTTAACAATTTAAAATTAAGAGACTATGCCTAACGGTAAGAAAAAGAAGGGCCACAAGATGGCTACTCACAAGCGTAAGAAAAGATTAAGAAAGAACAGACATAAGAGCAAGTAAAACTAACTGCAGAGTTAGTGCTCAATGAAGTCTTTTCGGACTGGGCATGTCAATCAATGCAGCATCATCCCATGAACGCGTATTTGTTGACATGCCCTTATTTTATCTGAAAATCCGATTAAGCGAGAGAAGAAGAAGCTTGCTTATTTTTCCGAGCGTAAGGATTTTATCAAAAAATCAAGAATTGTAATTAAGACATGACAAGCGAACTAATCATCGACGTTCAACAGAATGAAATATCAATAGCTCTGCTGGAAGACAAAAATCTGGTGGAGTATCAGAACGAGCCACGCTCGGCTTCATTCACGGTTGGAAACATCTATGTGGCAAAGGTGAAGAAACTTATGCCCGGCTTGAACGCAAGCTTTGTAGATGTCGGTTATGAGCGTGATGCCTTTTTGCACTATCTTGACTTGGGGAGTCAGTTTAACTCCTATGAAAAGTATATCAAACAGGTACAGAGCGACAGAAAGAAACTTTATCCTTTCTCAAAAGCACTACGACTGCCTGACCTCAAGAAGGACGGCAGCGTGCAGAATGAGTTGCAGCAGGGACAGGAAGTGCTGGTGCAAATCGTAAAAGAACCTATTTCCACCAAAGGACCGCGTCTGACGGGAGAACTCAGTTTTGCCGGACGCTATTTGGTGCTTATTCCATTTGACGATAAAGTTTCCGTTTCATCAAAGATCAAAAGCGGCGAGGAGCGTGCCCGACTGAAGCAACTCATCCACAGCATTAAGCCCAAGAATGTAGGCGTCATCGTGCGCACGGTAGCAGAGGGAAAACGCGTGGCAGAGCTTGACACAGAAATGAAAATCCTTGTAAAGCGTTGGGAGGACGCTATAGAAAAGGTACAGAAAACGACAAAGCGCCCACAGCTCGTCTATGAGGAGACGAGCCGCGTGGTGGCAATGCTCCGCGATCTCTTCAACCCGTCGTACGAAAACATTTATGTCAACGATGAGGAGGTGTTCAAAGAGGTGAAACATTATGTAACGCTCATTGCGCCGGACAAGGCAAACATCGTGAAGCTTTACACCGGCAAAGTGCCTATCTTCGACAATTTCAACGTTACAAAGCAGATCAAATCGAGCTTTGGCAGAATCGTTAACTACAAGCATGGTGCTTATCTTTATATCGAGCACACCGAAGCTCTGCACGTGGTGGACGTGAACAGTGGAAACCGCACGCGTTCTGCCAATGGACAGGAGGCTAACGCTCTTGACGTTAACCTTGGTGCTGCCGATGAGCTGGCACGACAGTTGCGCCTAAGGGATATGGGTGGAATAATCGTGGTAGACTTCATAGACATGAATCTTGCAGAAGACCGCCAGATATTGTATGAGCGGATGTGCAAGAACATGCAGAAAGACCGTGCACGCCATAACATCCTGCCATTGAGCAAGTTCGGACTGATGCAGATTACACGTCAGCGTGTACGGCCTGCCATGGACGTCAATGTTGAAGAAACCTGCCCTACTTGTTTTGGTAAAGGCAAGATAAAGTCGAGTATACTTTTCACAGACCAATTGGAGAGCAAGATTGACAAACTGGTCAACAAAATCGGCATCAAGACATTCTACTTGCATGTTCATCCCTACGTTGCTGCCTACATCAACCAGGGCTTCGTAAGTCTGAAGCGCCGTTGGCAGATAAAGTATGGTTTTGGCGTGCATGTCATCGCTTCTCAGAAACTTGCATTCTTGCAGTATGAGTTCTACGACAGCAAGAAGCAGTTTATCGACATGAAGGAAGAGAGCGAGACGATGTAGACGATGTCTCTTCTATAAAAGAATTCTCTGATTCTTGATTTCCCATCATCATTTTATGGAAAATCGGAATCAGAGAATTTTTTTTATGACTATTTCCTGTTTATAGTCAAGTAGGGACTTATTTCATACATCTACTCGCCACTTACTATTTTAAACCTAACTCTGAATGACCTTTTCTCTTCGTCCCAGTTTGTGCCGAGCATAACGAATTTTCCAATCTGCTTTGTTGAGCGAACATGCTTGCCGATACATGGACATACATCGTAGTCGCCGATGCGTACCAGGCGCAGTGTCTCCGAAGCATCATCGGGCAGACGGTCCAGCTTCACGTCGTCAGGAATGTTGTTGCGGTCCACATATTCGTAGGTTACGGGCAGGTCTTCTTCGATAAGCTCGTTCATCCTTGTCTCAATCTCTTTCTCTTCCTTCCGGTCGGGCTTGTGGTCAAGGATAAAGCTTATCTTACTCTTTTTGCGCTCAATGTGCGCATTTCTCGATCTCTCGCATCCGAACATCCTCACCATCGTCTGGTTGAGCAGATGCTCGGCTGTATGTGCAGGAGGAAACTCCTCCTTGTTGTGGGCGTTCAATACTGGTTCTTCCATGGATTGTTTCCTTTATTATTATTCTTTTATTTTAAGTATCCTTGCAGATAGAGGTGTCATGTTCATTGTCAGACGGCTTTCGCATGAAAGGCAAACCGTAGACTTCTCGCCAGTCATAAGGTCTTCCGCTTGCATCATACCCTTGGGCAGATGGAGGAAATCGAATGCGTGTTCCGGAATGTTCAGCTTTGTAAGAGTCTCGTTGTCAGCAAAGTTCGCAACTACAATAAGTGTCTCTTTTTTGTATTTCCTGATAAAGGCATACTGCTTGTTAGCGTCAAAATCCTCTGACGAAGGGTTTACATACATCAGGTCGAAGAACGCTCCGTCGCTTATAGCCTTTTTTGTCAAAGCTATGTTCAATACCATTTTATATATACCTTCAAGCGCTTTTTCCTTGGCGGTAAGCTGTCGGCGGCTGCAGTATCCGTGTATGAGAGAGTCCAGTGACCAGTAGTCGAAGATTGTTGTTCTGCCGTCCCTGCCACTGAATCCCTCTTCATCCATGCCTCGTTCGCCGAATTCCTGTCCGGCGTAGAGCATGAACGGGTTCTTGCGCATCAGTGTGCTGACGATAAGTGCTGGTACGCCCCTCATGCCGTCAGCGGCGAAGAAGTCACTTGCCAGTCTCTGCTCATCGTGGTTTTCAAGGAAGTAGAGCATGTGGTCTGCAATATCATCTGTATTTTGCCATTGGTGAGTAATGTTGCTTGCCGGACGGTATCCGCAGACAACATCGCGTATGCAGTCGTACATTCCCACCTTGTCATACAGATAGTCAAAGCCTGCTGTGATGTATTCTCTGTAGCGGGCAGGATTATATACTTCGCCGATGAATTTCACATTGCGGAACTTCTTTCTCACCTCATTTGTTGCCCATGTCCAGAATTCCGACGGTACCATCTCCGCCATATCGCAGCGGAAAGCGTCCACACCCTTTGCTGCCCAAAAGAGAAGTACGTCGCGCATCTTGAGCCATGTGTCAGGTGTCGGGTAGAAGTGGGTCGATATGCCGCCAGCATCGCAGTAGTCAACGCCATAGTTCAGCTTCACCGTCTCGTACCAGTCGTTTCTGCCAGGGCGGTTACTGAAGCAGTCGTTGCCCGTAGCTTTTGCCGGGAACTCCTGGTATGGTTTCTCACAGCCGTGGTAGAGGTCTATGTCGGGAGCGAAGTCAGCCCCGGGGCAGTAGTAGAAATTGTTCATAGGCGAAAACTGCTTTCCCGTGTCGTCGTCCTCTCCGAAGTCAACCACTCCTTCGGGTTTGGCAACAGACTTATACTGTCGTGCCACATGGTTTGGCACGAAGTCAATAATCATTTTCAGTCCTTCCTTGTGAGTGCGCTTTACAAGTGCCTCAAACTCTTTCATCCTCTTCTCCACGTCTACCGCAAGATCGGGGTCAACGTCATAATAGTCTGTTATGGCATAAGGACTTCCTGCGTTGCCTTTTACCACGGCAGGATGTTGTTTAGGAATCCCGTATGAAGAATAGTCGGTAGTAGTGGCATGTCGGATAATTCCTGTGTACCAGACGTGTGTCACTCCCAGTTCCTTTATTCTTCTCAGCGTGGCAGGTGTGAAGTTGTTCATCTTTCCACATCCGTTTTCATCAAGCATGCCGTTGTTTTTGCGTGTAGTATTCGTATTCCCGAATAGTCGGGTGAATATTTGGTATATAATGATTTTATCCATAAAGCTATATATATTAATAGGTAATAGTTTTGTTTATAAATACAAATTTAGAAAAAAAATATGAAACAATAGCCCGTTGCCTGAAAAACTTGTTAGTTATTCCTGATATTATCATTTATTCATGTACGATGTTGTAGAAAATTCTAATTATCAGATAATTATTTTTAACTTCTGTCTTCAACTCTCTATCTCGCTCATTTTGCAACTTCGATATGCAATTATTATATGTCAAATGATAAAAAAACAAAAAAAGGATAGTATATATATGCGTGTATTTTGTTAGTAGTCAAAATAATACTAACTTTGCCCACTGAAAAATGCAATATTCAAATTTTTATAAAAGCTTATGAAAAGAACACTAATTATGGCAGCCATTGGCGCCACAACCATTTTTTGCGCCCAAAATGCGGCGGCGGAAGACTTGGTTGTAAAGACTGGTAGTGGTTCTACGAAGTTTGCTTTGGCGGATGTTACTTCTCTTAAATTCAACGAAGGGAAGCTACAGGTCTTCACGAGCGCTTCTGAAACACCTACAGAGTTTAATCTTGCTGACATTGAGTCGCTAAAGTTCGACGGTGTTACGCAGGGCATTCAGAGTACTATGAATGACAAGAAGTTCAACCTGACATTCAGCAACGGCATATTGTCAGCTACCGGACTTGAGGGAGCTCGCACTGCTGTCTACGACATCAGCGGCAAGCGAATGCTCGACATCAGCTCATGGGATGGCTCTGCTGTTTCTCTACAGAACTTGACCAATGGCGTTTACGTAATCAAAATCAACAATCAAACCTTTAAATTTATAAAGAAATGAAAAAACTTTTTACTATATTAGCACTTGCCTTGGCTACACTCACAGCCAGCGCACAAACAGATGTTCCTAACCGTATGCTCATCAAGCAAGGTAATGAACAAAATCCAACAATCAAAGCTTTTGCTATCAACAAGGTACAGGAGGTAAACTTTGCACGTGTTGACGGAGAAATAAAGGCAACCATTGCATTCGACAGCTATGTTAAGAAAGACGATGGTCAGGATATGTTGAAACTCGCCATTACACGTAGCGAGAGCTGTGAAAGCTATTGCATCGACGTTTTGCCGGCTAACTTGGCTAAATTATACGACGATGACACAATGGCAAAATATTTCGAACAGAAAAATGCTAAGAAGATGTATGAGGACTTTACCTCAGGTGAGCTTACAGGTATTGAGCTCAAGGGAAACACCAATTATACAGTTATAACACTTGGTTACGACCAGTATGGTGTGCCTGGCGAAACAAGTCGTGCTGACTTTACTACTCCAAAGGATCAGACCGTTGGTACACCGTCTGTTACATGTAATTTTGATGAGATAACAGGTACTTCTTTCACCGTTACAGTTACTCCTAATGCTGATTGTGGAGAATACTTCCTGGTACAATTAGGTAGAGGCGAACTGGAGAAGCAGTTTGAACAATGGGGTCCAATGATGGGCTATGCTAACATTGGCGATATGATTAAGGGCTTCGCTTGGTATGGTCATAACGAAGTTTATACACAGACCTTTGGTGACTTGTTGCCATGCACAGACTATGACTTGGTAATACTGCCTACAGACGTAAACGGCACATATGGTGATATCATTACTGTTCCTGTAACTACAGCTAAGCAGGGTGGTGAAGGTGTTGCTGAGATGACAATCACTTACGATGCCGTTGGTGGAGATGCAGAATCTGGATATTACCTCCCTGTTACTTATACTCCAAACGACCAGACAAGTATTCATCACGACCTCCTCATAGAGAAGAATTTCTTTAATCAGAATTATACAGATGAGTCATTAGCTGCCTTGATGAAGTCTGATACTAACCCATTCAACCCATACGATACTTATTGGAATGCTATCGGTGTTAAAAACGAAAAATGGAACTGTACTCCAGGCGAGACATACTATGCTGTTTCTATTGCTAAGAATGCAAACGGAGAGTATGGTCCATTCGCAAAGGTTGAAATCGTTACTGCTCCAAAGAATGCTTCTGCAAAGGTTGCAAAGGCTGAGAATGGTGTTGCAAACCGTATCGCAAAGGCTAAAAAGGCTAAGCCAGGTGTAGCACCTGTATTCAAGGGTGGTATTCAGCTGAGAAACGTAAAGTAATGCGTTTTTTAGATTAACTCAATAAAGAATAAAATCAGCGCATTCCTTTTTTCGGGAGTGCGCTTTTTTGATGGCTTGTCCTACATGTTGAGTGAGAATATTATTAGAAGGACAATATGTTTTTTGATGACGAAAACATAAGATAAAAAAAGTTTCTCAAGCACCCTTAGGTAACAGTAAAAAATAACAACGTAATCTTTTTCCATGTATTGTAAAAACAGCCAATTAATTGCTTATACTTGTTGTTTTGTTTGCCTCTTCATTTGTCTATGGCACTTACGGTAGCTATCTATGGCACTTACGATTCTGTCTATGGCACTTACGATGTCTAACTATGGCACTTGTGATTTTAACAGATTACTTTGTGACAGATGACACTTGTGACACTTACTTTTATATAATATATATAGTAATATTATATATATAAATATAATGCTTTCCTGCCTGCGCGCGTATGGATTTTATAAAAAACATGTGTCACATCTGTCATCTGTCACCCTTTCATAAGAAAAAACTGAGGTTCAACTTCTTATGCAGGTGCAAAGATACAAAACTCCAATAGGGCAAAATGTCTCTTTCTTGCTGTTTTTATTGTATTGTATGATATTTTATAGTTATTAAACCTTAAAACTGCGTATTCCTCTCATGGATGGCTTCACGAAATAAACAGGCTACTGGTTCTGACTGAAGTTCAGTTTCGGAAGATATTGCAGCTCTCTTAGTAGCTGTGCAAGACAAACTTGATGGTTATGGAAGAATGCCAAATGTTTACTGTCCCGCCATTTTTATGATGAAGCAGTGTTTGCCCTCCTTAAAACGGTAACCGATGCTCCATCCGTGATAGTCGCAGATGGCTTTCACGATGGCAAGCCCCAATCCGTTGCCGCCCTTGTTTTGCGTTGTGCGGTAGAAGCGGTTGAAGATATGTTCCGTTTGGAGGGCAGGTTCGTCAGAAGTGTTGCAGATGCTCATGCTGCCTTCGCCAATGCTTATGGTAATGGTGCCGTCAGCATTGCTGTGTCTCACGGCATTCACTATCAGGTTGTTCAGCAAGCTTTCCAACAGAATCCTGTTTGCATCCACCCATACTGATTCTTTATGATAGACTCTCTCTATGCGTCGGTGTCCCGATATACTTTCAAGTGCAGGCAGAAGGCCGTCAATGAAAGTGTCGAGTCTTATGCGTTCCTTGGAGTCAAACTGGTCGTTGTCTATTTTTGCCAGTAGTAGCAGGTTGCGGTTCAGGCGTGACAGTCGCGATGTCATCTGAAAAAGCTCCTGGATTATTTCAGCCTGCTTGCCGGTCAGTCCGGGTTGTTGCAGCAGGAGTTCTAATTTGGCTTGGAAGATGGCGAGCGGTGTCTGCAGCTCGTGAGAAGCATTCTCTGTAAACTCTTTCTGTGCCCTATAGCTGTCGAGGTTCTTCCTCATTAGTGCATTCAGCGCTTTGTTCAGTTTTTCAAACTCCTTCACGTCACTCTCTGGCAGTTCGGGTATCCTTGTGTTCTCCAGTCGGAACGACTCTATGCTCTCCAATGTCTGGTTGAACGGTTTCCACAGTTTCTTTGCCACGAGTCGCATGGTAACTACTGTTCCCGTGGCAAGCAGTGCCGAAATGAGCAGATACTGTAGCATGATGCCCGCCATGATATCCTCCTCCATGTCAAGAGCCGGTATGCCGCGTCCTGTTCTTATGGCTTTTATCAGCAGCTCCATATCCTCGGCATAGTAGTTTTTTGTAAGATAATAAAAGGCAGGTGCCGCCAGAGCAAACAGTACAGCGATGCATATAATGAATTGCGTCATGGATTTCCTCAGCAAGCTTCTCTTCCCTCTTGTACTGCGATTCTCCATTTTCGTGTTTCCTTTATCGTTTTTCATACGTTTTCCCATTTGTAGCCCATGCCATATATGTTCTGTATGCAGCCCGGCACACCGCATGCAGCAAGCTTTGATTTCAGATTCTTTATGTGGGCATATATGAAGTCGAAGTTGTCTATAACGTCGGCAAACTCGCCGCTCAAGTGCTCTGCGATGGCATTTTTCGACAGGATGCGGTTTCTGTTTTCTATGAAGAAGAGCAGCAGGTCGTATTCCGACTTTGTCAGTGCCACGGTATTCCCGTTTGCCACCACGCTCTTCTCCAGCAGGTCAATCCTGATGCCATTGTTCTCTACCACATTGCTTGCCCCGAACTCGCGGCGTCTTATCACGGCATAGATACGTATGCTCAGTTCCGCCAGATGGAAAGGTTTGGACAGATAGTCGTCAGCTCCTATCTCCAGTCCCCTTATCTTGTCGTCGAGAGAGTTCTTTGCAGATACTATTATCACGCCAGCCTGTGAGTTTCTCTGCTTTATGTCGCGCAGAATGTCTAATCCGTCTCCTCCAGGCAACGTAAGGTCGAGTAGCACGCAGTCGTAGTCGTATAAACGCACTTTCATCAGTGCATCGTTATAGTCGAACGCCTGTTCGCACAAGTATTTCTCCGCTTTCAGGTAGCTCAAAATGCTGTCTGAAAGCACTTTCTCATCTTCAATAATCAGAATCTTCATATCTCTTCTCCTCTTTCGGCTTCTTTTTCTTAGGATAATGCAAAGGTACATAATTATCTGTCGAGTACCAAGACTGGCTTTTGTAATCTGTAAAGCTTTTTAGTAAAGTTGTTTACTCTGTTTTTATTTTTTTTCTTCTAAATCATAAGTTTGAATAAAAGAATATGGCAGTATGGATAGCTTTTCTATCCATGTAATGAGTACATTTGCAGAACATTTTCTTCTTTATAATAAGGTATAGTGATAAAGTAATATGATAAAGATTTGCAGCAGGGAACTTCCCGTAGATATAGTGTTCCACCCGGATTGGTGGCATAAGAATGCAGGTATCTCGTTTGATGAGAGTTTCTTCTATGATCCAAGAAGGAGAGTGGAGGACGAAAGGAAAATGGAGCAGGTGCTGTACGAACGCTTCGGCAGCCTCGGACTTGGCGAGGACCATCTCAAGGATTTGCCGCAGATAGGTGCTGTACATCTTGCATCGGGCTATTTGCTTTCGGAGATGCTCGGATGTAAGGTGGAGTATTATGATGATGCGCCACCACAGGTGATTTGTGCTCACAGGGAGTCTCTTGATTTCGAGGTGGAGGATGCTTTCCGTTCAAAGGCTTTTAGGAGGCTTGTTGATCTTGTGGATGGGCTGAAAGCAAAATACGGATATGTGGTGGGTGACATCAACTGGGGAGGAGTACTTAATCTGGCTATTGATGTGCGCGGTGAGGAAATCTTCACCGATATGGTGATGGAGCCGGAGAAGGCTGCTGTATTCTTCGGAAAGATAGCTCAGGTGATAGACAAGTTTGTGTGGTATGTACAGACGAATACTGGTTCGTCGTCAATCTCCGTGAACCGTAGTGCAAGGCTCTTTGACTATCCTGTGGCTATTCATTCGGAATGTAGCCATACGATGATTTCTGAGGAGGACTATCGTCGTTTCTTTTTGTCCATTGATAAAGAGTGGAGCATGCGCCATGCACCATACGGTATCCATTACTGTGGTAAGGATCCTCATCGCATGGCTTCGGCATTTAGCGAAATAGAACGTTTGACGTTTCTTGATGTGGGGTGGGGCGGCGACGTGGCTCTGCTGCGCAAGTATCTGCCGGAGACGTTTTTCAATATCCGTTTGAACCCTGTAGATATTCAGAGGTATTCATACGAGGAGCTTCGGCAGTGTATCAGAGAACGTGTTGAGGCGAGTGGTAGCGATTTGACGCGTACCGGTTTGTGCTGTGTGAATATGGATAAGACTGTTACGGATAAAAGAATATTTGAGATATATGAGGTGGCAGAGTCTCTGCGGAATAATGATTAGTTGTTTATTATAGTGAATTTGTAGGTAACTGCGGTTCAATAACAATTAGTCTTTGTAAAAAGCAACAAGCGTGCAGAATCTTTCATTCTGCACGCTTGTTTCAAGTTATAGAAATTTCAATAAATTACTGCTTCTGCATGATTTCACCGCCAACTTTGATAGCATCCATATTCAGAGGGATGAGTTTGTGGTGACGCTCAGGCAATGTCTTGAAGAGAGCCTTCTCCACACCCTTTTCGCTTACTACAGGTGCTACGCTGAGCATACCTCCGAGTACGATCATGTTGAATACCTTGGTGTTCTTAAGTTCAGCAGCCTTGTCCATAGCATCGATACGATAAATATCGATATCCTTGCGGGTAGGAGGGTTGATGATACCGTTGCCCTCATAGATGAGAACGCCGCCTGGCTTTACGCGAGACTCGAACTTGTCGAGAGAAGGCTGGTTGAGAACTATAGCAATGTCGTACTTGCTGAGTACTGGTGAAGAGATACGCTCGTCGCTTACAATCACTGTAACGTTGGCTGTACCACCACGCTGTTCCGGTCCGTATGCAGGCATCCAAGTAACTTCCTTGTCCTCCATAAGTCCAGAGTAAGCAAGAATCTTACCCATAGAAAGCACACCCTGACCGCCGAATCCTGATATAATTATTTCTTTTTTCATTCGTCAATAGTATTTTTAAGGTCGCCCTTAGGATAAAAACTAAACATCTTATCACGCATCCACTCGTTTGCCTTTACAGGAGAGAGCTTCCAACCACTGTTACATGTGCTGACAATCTCTACGAGGCTTGAGCCCTTGCCTGCCATAGAAGCCTCGAATGCCTTGCGGATAGCCTTCTTCGCAGAACGGATAGAAGCTACTGTGTCTACGCTCTGACGTGTAACGTAGCATGTACCCTGCAGTGTAGCTGCAATCTCAGTCATCTTCAATGGGTAGCCGTGGAGCTCCGGTGTACGGCCGTAAGGACATGTCACAGTCTTCTGTCCGAGCAGTGTTGTCGGAGCCATCTGACCACCGGTCATACCGTAGATGGCGTTGTTGATGAATATTATAGTGATGTTCTCGCCACGGTTCAGAGCGTGTATTGTCTCGGCTGTACCGATACAAGCCAAGTCACCATCACCCTGGTATGTGAACACAAGACGATCTGGCCATACTCTCTTGATGGCTGTTGCTACAGCTGGAGCACGTCCGTGGGCAGCCTCAGACCAGTCGATATCCAAATATCTGTAAGCGAAGACAGAGCATCCAACAGGACTAACGCCGACTGTCTTATCCTTCATTCCCATTTCCTCGATGACCTCAGCCACGAGCTTATGTACTACTCCGTGAGAACATCCTGGGCAATAGTGCATAGGAGTGTCGTTCATCAAAGACGGCTTCTCATATACCAGATTCTCCGGTGCAATTATATCTTCTTTCATGTTTTTCAAATTTAATAATTAACCATTAAATCTACCGCTCTTGATATTCTCCTTCAAAGAGATTACAATCTCCTCAGGATCAGGAACGATACCTCCAAGTCGTCCGAAATGCTCTACAGGAACAGCACCGTTGGTTGCAAGGCGTACATCCTCAATCATCTGTCCGGCGTTGATTTCAACAGAAAGCATTCCCTTCTTACCCTTAGCAAGCTCAGCAAGCTGCTTCTCTGGGAATGGCCACAATGTGATAGGACGGAAGAGACCTACCTTCAGACCTTCCTCGCGAGCAAGCTCCATTGCCTTCTCAGAGATACGTGCAGCACTACCGAATGCTACCAAGATGTAGTCGGCATCTTCGCACTGAGTCATTTCATATCTTACTTCATTTGCTTTAACCTTCTCATACTTCTCAAGTAGGCGCAGGTTGCGCTGCTCCATAACCTCAGGCTGGAGCTCAAGAGAGGTGATGATGTTTGGCTTGCGGTCTGGTGTGCGGCCGAAGGTAGCCCAAGGGCATTCTGCCTTGACTTCCTCTTCGGTGCGGCGAGGCTTCTGTTCTGGCAGAACCACCTTTTCCATCATCTGACCGATAACGCCGTCGCTCAGCAACATTGCCGGCATACGATATTTGAATGCGAGTTCAAATGCGAGGTCCATGAAGTCTGCCATTTCCTGTACTGAAGATGGAGCGAGCACAATAACATAATAGTCACCATTACCACCACCACGAGTAGACTGGAAGTAGTCACTCTGTGAAGGCTGGATAGTACCCAAACCAGGACCACCACGCTGTACGTTTACGAATACACCTGGCAATTCTGCTCCTGCCATGTAGGAAATGCCTTCCTGCATAAGGGCTACGCCAGGGCTTGAAGAAGAGGTGAATACTCTCTTGCCGGCACCGGCAGCTCCATAAACCATGTTTATAGAAGCTACCTCGCTTTCAGCCTGCAGTACAACCATGCCGGTTGTCTCCCAAGGCTTCAGTTCGGCAAGCGTTTCAATAACTTCACTCTGTGGAGTGATAGGATAACCGAAATACGCATCGCATCCGCAACGGATTGCTGCATGTGCGATAGCTTCGTTTCCTTTCATTAAAAGAACTTCTTTTTCTGCCATTGCTTAGTCCTCCATTCGTTTTTTGTAAACACTGATACATCCGTCAGGACATACGATACCACACGATGCGCAACCGATACACTCGTCGGGTTGCACTGCCACGGCGTAAGGATAACCATGAACATTGACGTGCTTGTCTGACAAGGCGATGACGTCTTTCGGACAAGCTACGACGCAAAGTGAACAGCCCTTACAGCGGTCTGTGTTCACCACAATAGCTCCTTTGATTTTTCCCATGTCTTTTCTAATTAAATTAAAGGGTAACAGTAAAAGGCCATTGGCTTGCCGGAGACTCATTGCTGAGCTCCGACAGCTTCTTGCCAATTGCTAATCTCTTATATAAATTTTTTAGTCAAAAATATCCTGTTTTTCCTGTATACAAGGTCTTTTGCACCTTATTCTCCCACCTTTGTTTTTTTTCTCTCTGGTGGGTGATGATGCGTCTCCTTTCCTTATGAGGTAGAGAATCAAGGATTATACATGTCCTTGTTGTAGAAGTTGAGAATGTCTTCTACCATCTTCTTCGCTTCAACGGCTGGACTTTCTGCATCGAGCTCTATAGCCTCGATATAGCAGTGGATGGCATCTTGCCAATTGCCGGCACGTTGGTGTTCCTTCCCTCTTTTGTAGTATTCTTCTGCGGTCATGGTGTAGGATGGATTATTTGTAATATTCCTTCTTGCCTGCCGCCAGAGTGTTTTTCATCAATGAGCAGATCGTCATCGGACCTACTCCCCCCGGTACAGGGGTGATGAATGAGCATTTCGGTGCTACCTCGTCGAATTTGACATCACCATTGAGACGGAAGCCGCTCTTGCGTGTGGCATCTGGAACGCGTGTGGTGCCTACATCAATTACTACTGCACCTTCTTTCACCATATCAGCGGTGACGAAGTCTGGACGTCCGATGGCTGCTATTATGATGTCTGCTTCAAGACATTCCTGTTTTAGAGTCTTTGAACGACTGTGGCAGACGGTTACAGTGGAGTCACCGTATTGCTTCTGCATCATGAGCTGTGCCATAGGCTTGCCTACAATGTTGCTGCGACCTAAGATGACACATTTCTTACCTGACGTCTCTATGTTATATCTGCGCAGCAGAGTGAATATGCCGAGCGGTGTAGCTGATATGAAGCATGGCAGACCGATTGCCATACGTCCCACGTTGATGGGGTGGAAGCCATCCACATCCTTACGATAGTCGATAGCCATAATAACCTTTTGCTCGTCAATATGTTTCGGCAGTGGCAACTGTACGATGAATCCGTCCACATCATCATCTTCGTTGAGCTGCTTTACTTTTTCGAGGAGTTCTTCTTCGGTAATGTCCTCCTCGAAGCGTATAAGGCTACTCTTGAATCCGCAGGCCTCACAGGCCAGGACCTTGTTCTTTACATAAGTCTCGCTTCCGCCGTCGTGTCCTACAAGGATTGCGGCAAGATGAGGCTGCTTGCCTCCGTGCGAGATTATTTCCTTGACTTCGGCAGCTATTTCTTCTTTTATCTTAGCTGCTGTTGCTTTTCCGTCAATTAACTGCATGTCTTTCAATTTTTAGTATATTAAATTTTTGGCATTCCTGGCATTCCGCCTTTCATGTGCTTCATTGCACTCATCATCTGGTTCATCTTGGAACCTGTCATCATCTTCATCATCTTGCGGGTCTGGTCGAACTGCTTGATGAGGCGGTTGACATCCTGTATGTTTGTTCCTGAACCCTTTGCTATGCGCTGTCGGCGGCTGGTGTTGAGCAGTTCCGGATTGGTGCGCTCCTTTGGTGTCATGCTGAGTATTATCGCTTCGATACCCTTGAAGGCGTCGTCGTCTATGTCTACATCCTTGATGGCTTTGCCTACACCTGGAATCATTGAGGCGAGATCTTTCAGATTGCCCATCTTCTTAATCTGCTGTATCTGTCCGAGGAAGTCGTTGAAGTCGAATTTGTTCTTCTGTATCTTCTTCTGAAGGCGCTTTGCTTCTTCCTCGTCAAACTGTTCCTGTGCGCGCTCTACGAGGCTGACGATGTCTCCCATTCCGAGGATACGGTCTGCCATACGTGAAGGGTGGAATACATCGATTGCTTCCATCTTCTCGCCTGTTCCGACAAATTTGATAGGCTTTGTTACTACGGTGCGGATACTGAGTGCTGCACCTCCGCGTGTGTCACCATCGAGCTTTGTCAGTACGACACCATCGAAGTCAAGACGGTCGTTGAACGTCTTTGCCGTATTTACGGCATCCTGTCCTGTCATTGAGTCAACGACGAAGAGTGTCTCGTCAGGGTTGAGAGCGTTCTTCAGACGTTCTATCTCGTCCATCATCTCTTCGTCAACGGCAAGGCGGCCGGCGGTATCGACGATGACAGTGTCAAAGTTCTTCGCTTTAGCCTCCTTGATGGCGTTTGTTGCTATTTCAACAACATTCTTGTTGCCTTCCTCTGAGTATACGGGCACGCCAATCTGCTCTGCAACAACCTTCAGCTGGTCAATGGCTGCTGGACGATAAACGTCACAGGCTACGAGAAGCGGATTCTTATGTTGCTTGCTTTTAAGCATGTTGGCAAGCTTGCCGCTGAATGTGGTTTTACCAGAACCTTGCAGACCTGACATGAGAATGATTGCCGGACGGTTTTCGAGTTTCAGTTCAGCTGCTTCTCCACCCATGAGTTCTGCCAGCTCGTCGTGTACGAGTTTTACCATGAGCTGTCCAGGCTTTACGGCGGTGAGCACGTTCATACCCATTGCCTTCTGCTTTACAGTATCGACAAATGTTTTAGCTACTTTATAGTTAACATCTGCCTCAGTCAAGGCTCTGCGGACATCTTTGAGCGTTTCCGCAACGTTGATTTCGGTTATCTTTCCTTCTCCTTTCAGTATCTTAAACGAACGCTCAAGTCTGTCACTAAGATTTTCAAACATAAATTTCTATATAAAAATATTCGTTACTTTGTTATTTCCTATAAATTGCAGTGCAAATATAATGAATATGGGGAAATAAAAAAAACAACACTTGATGTATTTAAAATATTTTAAACTCTTTCTTTCAAAAATGCGCACACTATATATTAATGTGCAATAAAAAAAGGATATAATGGCTTAAAATATTGATTTTCAATTAAATGTATATTGCACACTCTCTAACGAGAATGTGCAATAGATTGTTCTTTTTTTCTGTAAAAATAGTTCTTCTCTGATTATCAGCCACTTGCGTTCCGCATCAGTTTGACAGGTGCAGGAAGCGTGTGATGCGGTGTGGAAGACTTCTGTTTTTGTTGTCTATGAAGGCATCGAGTATTTTCGAAGCTCCAGTGAGCGGCACCACGTCATAGTCTGCGATAGCTGCAGGTATCAGGCAGCTGTTGCCTTCATGTAGGATTATTTCATCTCCAGTAGAGCGCACTACGATTTTGCAGTCACCTTTTATGCACATGCTGATGATGAAGCTGTCGTATTTCGTAAGATTGCGGTGGAAGGTGCTTGTCATTTCGGTTACTCTCACGCTGAAGTAGGGTGAGTCAATGACGAGGTTTGCACGGTTACCGTCCTCCTTATATATAGTACGGTATTCACTCTCCACGTGGAAGTCGAGTGCCTGTGCGGCAAGTTCTGTGTGTAACTCGCGTGGTTTTCCGTCAAGTCCGGGTCGGTTATAGTCGAAAATGCGGTAGGTAAGGTCAGACGACTGCTGCACTTCTGCCAGCAGTATGCCGCTGCAGATGGCATGTACTCTGCCTGCGGGAAGGTAGAACACGTCGCCACTTTTCACTTCATGCCTTGCAAGTACGTCGGTTATTGTGCCGTCGGCAATGCGTTTTTTGTATTCGTATTCAGAGATAGTAGTCTTGAAACCGGCATAGAGGAAGCTTCCTGGTTCGGCATCTATGATGTACCACATCTCGCTCTTGCCTGACTTTCCGTGTACTCTCTGTGCCATCTCGTCGTTGGGGTGCACCTGTATGCTGAGGTCTCTTTTCGCATCGATGAACTTTACAAGCAATGGCAGTTTGTTGTTGTACTTCTCTGCTACGCTCTTTCCGAGGATCTTTACAGGGTCTTCGCTGATGGCGCTTATTAGGTCTTTGCCGGCAAGTGGACCGTTGCTGATTATGTTTGTGCTGGATGGCACAGCGCTTACTTCCCAGCTTTCGCCTATCGGCTCCTGTCTGGATGGTAGTCCCTTGTAGGGGCAAAGTCTGTCGCCTCCCCAGACAACGGTGTGCAGGTTTGGCTGAAACAGTATTGGATATATTCTATTCATAATTCTATTGTTGTTAGTTAAATGAGGTTTCTTTTTTGCTTGTAGCCTTGTCTGGTCGCCTGTCGCCATTTCCAAGTCATAGCTCTGGTTGCAAAGATAATGCAAATCATGATAAGGATGAAATGAATTTGCTGATTTCTTTTTCAAAATGCTGTTCGTCTTATTCTATGACAGGTTTTTTAATAACCTTAATTCCGCAACACTATAATTTAACTTTATTTATAAGTTCCTGAGCAACAAA
>URLQ01000021.1 GCA_900548745.1 uncultured Prevotella sp. | reverse complement strand
TCTTCCGTATCTACAGTATAGCGCGCATCACCACGCAGACACAGTCCCACAAGCAGACAACGCATGCGCTTAGGCACTTCCGGCACAGGCACACTGCCAAACTCCGGGAAGAGCAACAGGTCGTCATCTATACACGGACCATGAAACAGCTGTTTGGTGGAACCTACCGATATTTCTTCTATTGTGCTATACATATCTTATGCCCTTACGATTTAGAATCGTGCAAATATAGCACAATTAATCCAATAAGCAAAGACAAAAACAAAAAACCGCATTTCCCGGATAAGGAAATGCGGCTCCTGTTATTATTCTGTTTTCTTCTGCCTCTGCTTTGTCTTAAGCATGGACTTGTTTATTCAGCCCGCTTACTTCTTAAGCATCTTCTTGCCATTCACGATAACGATGCCCTTATAGCCCTCGCCAACCTGCTGGCCAGAGAGGTTGTACATCTTACCGTCTGTCGCTATCTTGCCTACAGATACAGCATTGATACCAGTAGAACTGGTCTTGCGGTAGATCTGCATGGTGTTCTGTGCGTCAGCGAATGTTGTGAAGTAAACATTATCTGTATCATAAGCCATAATCTTACGAGAAGAATTTCCACCGAATTCCACAATAGCGTTACCATCAACAATATTTACAGTTGCGATACAAGAATTATCCGCCTTATTTGCTGTTCTCAATCCACTTGAGTTAATTCCAAGTACTGTAGTTGAACCTACTAGACGGAAACCCCATCCTGAACCACTTACAGCCTTTATTGGATTGAATTTCTGCAACATCTCATTTCCGCATACCTTTCCATCAACAACCTTTACGTTAGAAACCATACGTACTCCACTGTTTGCCTTATTTGCCAAGCCGACATGATCAGCCTCGTTTACAAATACGATTTCATCTTCTGCTGTCAATGTTCCCATATCAGTAACCTTCTCAAAGACTTCATCATTAACCACAGCACAATCCGGGAGCAATGTTCTGTCTTTAAAGTTAAATGTTATAACGCCATCCGGCTGCTTGACAATCTTATATATTGGAGCTGATGTCAACTCCGAACCGTCATATAAATTGAAGCTCGTAATATTGTTCTTTCCATTACCAAAGAGATCTGTCTCGGTAGCATCGTTTCCATTCATTTTTCTACCAGTAGCAGTAACAGTCATTGCACGCTTATACTTCTGCACATTGTTTACGACATTACTATACCAAGCACTCTTGTCATAAGCAATACGTGAAACGAGCAAACCAGAACCTGCCTGAGCCCCATACCAAGTATCTGGCTGACGGTTCTCTATAATGAAATATTCTTTCTCATTTGCCGGGTTGCGCACCAACACTGCCATTTCTCCGTCATTATCGCTGGCAGGCTTCAATGCAACAGCTTCAGCATCCTTCAGTTCTCTGATATCAAGCCAGCCCAAATAACTACGCTCATAAGCATTCATTCCTACAGGAGCATACGTCATGTTGTCATATTCGCCACTATCCATTACAGACCAGCCTCCCATAGGAGAGTCTTTGCTATAAGCATAATTCGTGACATAGATATCCGGCAGACCTAAAGCATGTCCAAGCTCATGCACCATTACTCCCATACCTTGCTGGATTGTATTCGGCTCACTACCATAACGCTCATTACCTACGAAATACGAACTGAACTTAAATCCGCTGAATGTGCAATTATATGCAGGAAGATCCATCTCATGAGGCCAAATCGTGTTATCATCATTACTTGTAGCTTCACCTTTTCCGGCATAGTATATTATCACATTAGGAATTCTACCGTCCACGACATATTTATTGAAATCTACACCCTGGGCTATAGCACCTTCGACAGCTTCACGCAACAATGCTGTAAGACGTGCCATGTTATCACCTCCTGCAGAAGTGTTCGCTCCATAATAAGCATAGCCATTTGACATTGTAACTTTTGCACAAACATCAAATGTAGGGTCGAACATACCACGGCTTTGTGACTTATAGTAGTCCTTCAGCGAACCAACCTGATAAGAATTGTCTTCATGATAACCTTCATCGTTCAAGAAACGCGTGTATTTCTCTACCGTCATGTCTTCATAAAACTTGGTATCAGCAAATTCAACCATAATAACCGGTACTATAGGAGTACCTATTGATGGCAGAGAACCAAGAGAACATGTGCCGTATTTACCAAGACCATCAGCCGTAGAAGAATAAATCACTTTATGTGGACCACCTACCGTATTTTCATATCTGAAAGGAGCAAGTAATTTTACGAGAGCTTCATCCGTAGGTTTCAACATATTAGTTGAAAGGAAAGCAATTTCCTCAGACGTACGGTTATCAATATTATGTACTACGACATTTGATGGAACAAGCTCACCATCCTTCAATTCGCCATAGCATAGTGTACCATTAGAATCTCGAACAACAACGTGATTATCCGGTGTAGTATAGAACGCAAGACATCCATCACCATTTTTATAAAGCATCACAGTTGAACCATCACTCTGTACCATAGGGAATAGTTGATGGATAGCGCGTATTGCACTGGCAGACATTGCAACAGCTATCGACAATAGTGTAACAGCAAATTTCTTTTTCATATTATTAATAAAGTTATACATAAAACATAAATACATTTGCAAATATACAAACAAATATAATATCATCAAGAATTTTAAGGTAAAATAACAATATAACTTTATATTATATCAAAAAGGCAACCAAGAAGATGTCTACTTTTCGATATATTCAAAAAGAACCATAACACATTTTACATGCATTATGGTTCTTAATATTTCACGTCCTGTCAATTACCGACAGAACAATAGATCTAAAGAATTACTTGTTAAGGAACTTCTTGCCATTCTTTACAACAACACCCTTATAGTTCTTACCTACTTCCTGACCAGAGAGGTTGAACATACGGTTAGATGTATTAGCGTTATCCTTAGAAACGATAGCATTGTCAATACCTGAAGTATAGTCAATGTCACCCTGGAGAACAAGGATTGTATTGTCTGCCTTAACATCACCACGACCATAAACTGTGATTCTTGCTGCACGGCCCTTTACTCCTGCAGGAAGCGCATCACATGTAGGAGCCAACATGTTGTAACCTGACAAACCTTCACTTGCATCATAATACCGGTCATCATACTGATAACCTGTAATCCAACCTTCACCACCTTCAACATATTCAACTTCAATGTCATAGTAAGGAGTATCATTATCATCAACCCATGCTGTAGATGTTCCTACAAAAGCAGCACCTACATTGAAATTAGTACCGCCAAGTTCATCTGTATCCACGGTCTTACCGTCATTTGAAACACGAAGAACATTCCATCCATGGAACTTGTTTGATGGGAAGCTTGGTTCAGACTCATAATTCAAGAAACCTGTAGAAGGAACTGATATCTTCTCGAAGATAGCATCCAGACCTAAACGGATACCTATCTTATCCTTGTATGAATAAGATGTACCGCCTTCCGTAATTACCATACCTCTCACTCCGTTGTCCTCATCGTTTGCTATGATACAAGACATACCCAGATCACACTGATCAAGACCAGAAATTACGATAGCGAAAGGCTTTCCTGCAGGAATAACAACAGGTTTTGGACTCTCAGCACCAGTCAATGGGTCCTTATCTACGTCTGTATTATAGAATGTAACAGTACCTGAATAAGGAGTTTTACCCTTATACTGTCCTGTACCAGCAGACCAACCATTTACAGCCTCAGTGAATCCTGAAAGATCATCTGCAGAAGCAGCAAATGTAGCGATTGTTTCTTTTCCAAGCTGATATTCGCCGTCTACCTCTTCTACATTAATAATGTATGCAGTAATCTTCTGATCGCCAGAGATAGGGCCACCAACTTTAAATGACAATGCTCCGCCCAAGAAGAAATCCTCAATATAAAGATCTGCACCTGGAGCATTGAAGATCTGAGCAGCACTAACAGCCTTTGTAACAACATTATCTTCACCTGTTATGGAACCTGAACCGAACAGATAACCAGTACCTTCCAAGAATCCATAACCAATAAGAGTATTTGAAGATACTTTTGAATTATTCTGGGATGAACCATGGTCATTCATTGCATAGTAAGGCAATACAGCATATCCGTCTTCGACAGGAATACTATTAGTTGTAGACACCATACCTGCAGAAGCAAGAGACTGGATCTGACCCTTCAAATAGTAAACATTGTTTTCACCGAATGTATAGTCATACTGACCGTTGATAAGAGTCGGTGAATAATACATACCATTAGGAGAAGTAGTAAGCATCAGATTACCCTCTTCTGTTGCCAACGATGATGCATCTTTACCATTCATTGCCCAAGAACCAGATGTTGGTTTTGCCATCATATTCTTGAAAGTGAGATCAGTGAAAGGAGGAGCTACGATAACAGCAGCGCCAATACCTTTACCTTCTTTGTTCCAACCACCATAGTATGTACCCTGTGGAAGGTAATAAGTCTGGTTTGTGAATGACTTAAGAATGTTCATATTACCTTTATTTCCACGCTCGAATTTTTGCATTACTGCCTTAGGAGCAGACATTTTCTGAGCAGAAGCCTTTTCAACCTGAGCATAACCTGCTGTTGCAGCAAGTGCAGCTACGGACATTAGTAAATACTTTTTCATAATCTTAAAATTTAAATAATATATTAACTTTTCATTTCAATATTATACCACACCTCTGGATTTGCATCTGAGATAAGGCGTATAGTTCTCAAATTGAATGCAGACTTACCAGCAGCAACAGAAACGTTACCGCTCATAGCATCAATCAACGTCTGCAAAGCCGGGAATGCTGTAAGCAATGCCGAACCTGTAGAAGAAGTGCCATTATATGTAAGTGTCAAGCCATTTTCAGATTCTGTATAGCTGAAATTAAAGTCTGCACTATAATTACGACGATTATATTTATAGAACACCTTGAATACCATTGAATTGTTTTCTCCAGGTTTCAGCTGAAGATTTCCAAGAGTATACTTAACATTAGTCATTTGGCTTTCCAAATTTGTCATCATGTTAGCATAAGCTGCAGAAGACTCTGTCGCTGCTGTCCACTGGAAGTAATAAGGATATTTATCCGCATGAATCGTCTGCTTGAAGAAGCGCAATGGGTCATCACCAGAGATATAGCACTCCGCATTGTCGGTACTTACAAAGATATCCTTCTCTTTGTCATACTTAAACTCCTGTACAGTGTAGTCTCCGTATGTCTTTGAATCACGGAATCTCAGATAATAGTCATCTCCCAACTTAGTAATCAAGAATGGGTTAAACGACTCGTTGATAATCTGGTCCTTATCGTACTCAAAGATATTTGGAATACCATCATTGGCATCAGCCATCTTGTATAACACGTCACCAGCATGAAGCACATCAAACGTTGGAGCATCAGAAGGGAATGTAGAATTCTGGAAATTCCTTACATCTGTAAGGTAAGCCTCATAGTCTACACCTTCCTCAACAGGAGTAAGCAGATTATAAGTACCACGCTTCTTTCCCTTTAGCATCATATAAGAAGCATCCTCTGGAGCATCAACAATGATAAACTCATAATCACCACCAATACCAGTACCTGTTTCATCATTCGGATCAAGATCAGAACCTGTAGAAGGAACGTCTTCAGGATCAGAGAATGTATGAACAACAGAATTGTATGTATTGAATGACAGTACAGGACCATTATCCGTTATAACATCCCATGTCGAAGAAGCCGACATATAGGTATTATTGGAAAGGGCATTGTACATGGAAGCATCAACAGACTTGTTCTCATGGAAACGGAACAACAGCAGGTATCCATTACCATAAGGAGCCTTGTCCTCTTTCGTTGGATACAACTGCACCGCCCATCCGTTAGGAGAAGCGCAAAGTCTCTTTGAATAAAGCTCACTTGCTTCATTGAGACGCTCTGCAGCACTCTTATCAAACAAATCATCTTCCTCATTCACGCAAGCCGTAAATGACATAGCGGCTGCGCAAAGAAAAGCCATTGAAATTATCTTATTCATAATATAATTTTTCATTAATTGTTAGACTGTAGAGCCTTGAATCTTTCAACTTGCTCGCGAAGTTCATCTATGAGAGTCGATCCGGAAGATTGAACACTCGTAAGTTTATTCACCATACGACCTCTGCTATCAAGCACAAATGTACCGTCAGGGTTAGTAACATATGTACGTTCCTGAACCATTTTGCGAAGAGCATCAAGATCGATATTGAAGTTTTCTTTCAAATATGTTCTTACAAGTTCAACCTTACGAAGTATTGTTGCTCTTCCATCAATACCTGTCTCGTGTACCCACTGAGGCTGTCCCTTATCATTCAAGGCAACAGTACCATCTGCGTTACGGAGACACTTACGACGATAAAGCTTGTTGTTTATACCACTCTTTGTAGCTTTGAAATAACCAATAGTATCAAGGTTACATCCTGGCTTAAGGAGCTTGTTGTATTCGCTTAGGTTATCACAATCCAATACCTCCCACTCGAAATCTGCAGACGCCAGTTTCTGCTTCCATGCAAGAGAATCCATTGTAACATAATTAGCAAAAGATTCCGCCCAGTCCTCAGATACGGCACTTGAAGCATAAGGAGTAACAAAGCCAGCACCAGCCTTCAATGAGTCAGCGGCATCACTCCAACCAGAAGCATCATAACCACTACTTGATATAGTGTTAAATGCTGTCGGATGCAGAATCCTCTGGTCAAGGATGTGAGAGAACTCATGATGCATAGTCTTGAAGAAGTATTCGTTCATAAGATCGATATCATTCACATCAAGATTGTTCACGTTGTAAAGATTAATCTTCACACCAGAACTTGCATCTCCCAAAGTCTCTGTTCCAGAAGCAGCATTATAGTTCTTGGAACCGGTAATGTTTATAATACGTGGACTGTACTTCTTGATGAACTCAGTTCCCGCAAGCTCTTTATAGACATCATACCAAAGATATTTGGTAAGCACAGCAAGATCAAGACTCTTATCATATTCGGCAGGAGTCAAGTTCTTGTTCTTATCAGAACCCTTATCGTCGAACTTATACGTAAACTTCACATTATATGGCTCAAGGAACTCTTTCTTAACGAAAGTGTCAAGAGGGAAAGTATACTGTGTCTTGTCAAGATAATCCTGACGAGGGTCTGTATTAAATATCGTATCTGTGAAGTCATCGTCTGAACAGGATGTAAATGTGAATCCTGCAGATGCAGCCGCAACAGCTACGAACAGCAAAGCTTTCAAATTAAATTTCATAATTCTATTACCTCCTTAATTAATTTTTTACAACGAAACTACTTCTATCCATAACAGCCTTAGCAGCTTTCTTGTCTACCGTAACCTTCTCACGAGAAGACTCCATACCACCAGAGATTGCCTCCCATGGAACTTCTACCGCACGCTTGTCTGAATCGAATGTAGACTCAACAATTTCACTACTTACACCAACGACATGGTTATAATCTATACCCCAACGCTTAAGGTCGAAGAAACGAATACCATTGAAAGCAGTTTCGTAACGACGGAAGTCATTGATACAGTTCATGTATGGAACAGCCTCTGCAGGAACTACATACTTAGGGCTCATTTTCTGAGTAAAGTTCCAATCTGCAAAGCAGTTTATATTATTTGCATCAGCATAATAATCGGTAAACTCAGCATTTGTCATGAAGTTTGTATATCCTCCAGTAACATACTGTTTGAAGTCTTCTGCGTCCATAGCTCTAAGCTGGCAGTTCCAGAACCAACGAAGGTCATCAGCAGCTTCCTTGTATTTTCCAAGCATTGCATAAGCCTCTGCACGGTCGAGAAGCAACTCGTTAGATGTAAATGCTCTATAAACACCATGTGGATAACCGATTCCAGAAACCTTATCTGTATACTGGAAATGTTCACCTATCTTGGAACTGAAGAAGCCATAGTCAGAACCAGAGCTACTGAAGAGCTGGCCACTTACCAATGATATAGCTGGACAAATATATCCCGACCACAATGATCTGTGTTTACTATTAATCATCAAAGCATCACTTGCAGCCTGGCCAGCATAAGAGTAACGGCAACCAAACATACGACGCTGCAACAGAGAATATGTATCAAGCATCATAAGGTTTCCTGGCTGAGCAGGATCGTGCCAAACATTAGCATAGTCAGAAAGAGTAGAACAGCCACTAAACTGTGACAGATCCATTGTCATTCGCTGGAAGCTTGCCGAGTCCGTACCAAGAACCTCATTAGCATGTTCTATAACTTTCTCATAGTTATGTGCATAGAGATAGTAACGGGCAGCAAAAGCATGAGCAGCATTAGTGTTGAAATGATATTTAGGAGCTGTTGTATAGTTGATGTCACTCATCATTGACAAACCAGCCTCAAGGTCCTCACCTATCTTCTTATATACATCAGCAACATTGCCACGATCATATTTCTTTGATACGACATCCTCTATTTCGGTTACATAAGGAACACCAACATCATTCTTGCTGCTTTCCTCATCTTTGTAAGCCTTTGAGAAGAAGTTTACCAACTGGAAATGGTCATACGCACGAAGCAGAAGAGCTTCTGCCTTTGCAGCCTTCAGCTTTGCAGACAGATTTCCATCAGGGCAAACTCTATCGATACCAGCCAAAGCGTGGTTGACAGTTGCGATAGACTTGTAATAGCTCATCCAAAGATAACCAGGAGAGTCACCTGCGCTATAAGTAGCATTCTCTGCCGGGTCAAATCTAAACAGCTCATCGTCCCATTTCTGATAAGCACTATAGTTGTAATGCACAGTAAGACCTTCTTTTCTATCATTAGGATTTGAAGGAACGTGTGGAGCCTGGTTATCAATCAAGTTATCACTTGATATTTCACCAACCCACGCAGGATTACCTTCAGGATATGCTGATACAAGAAGCTGTACCACCTTTTCCTCCGTATCTATCTCGGTACGCTCATCTGGAGTCTTGTCCAAGAAGCTATCGCTACATGAAGCAACAGATGCAAGAGCCATACCGAAAGCCAATACTTTATATTTATATGATTTCATATTTTATCTTCTTTTTCTTTTGAATCTATACCTTATTATTATAGTCCGAGACGAACTGTCAGCGTAAACTGCTTAGACAATGGAGTAGCCACACCACCAGAATTCACGAACTCCGGATCCTGACCATTCAATTTGTCATCAGCATAAAGCAAGCAGAGGTTTGTTGCATCAAGCTTGATAGAAGCTGTAGACAATCCGACCTTTGACAAAAGAGTGCGAGGCACATCGTATGTCAGAGAAACGTCTTTCAAACGAATGAATCCACCATCAGCAACACGAGCAGTAGAATAGTTGTATGCATTGTATGCATAAGACAACTGAGTATCGTTGTAGTACTGACGAACACTGGCAATAGCAGGGATTGTAGTTACCTTCTCATCACCTGGCATCACCCAACGGTTCTTGAACTCCTTAGGCATAGCCGACATATCTGAATAACTTGACGAGAAAACCTGGTCAAGACGGATCTTGTTTCCGAAAGAATATGTTACGAACACATTCAGACGCCAGTTCTTATATCTCAGTGTATTATTGAGACCACCATTCATAGTAGGTTCTGTAGGACCTTCATACTTGAGGAAGCCAAGATTCTGATATTCCTGGAAATTGATATCCGTTGTAGTAACCTCACCCTTTTCATTGATGACTGTTGGAATACCCTCATCGTTAAGTCCTACAAATGGAATAGAGAACAATGAACGGTGTGGATAACCCTTACGGATATTAGCACCAGAGTTATATACCAAGTTAATAACATTAGCCTGTGAAAGCACATCCTTAATGGTTGTCTTTGTATAAGCGTATGTCAAGTCGGTAGACCAATCGAAATCCTTTGTACGTATATTCTGTGAAGAGATTGTTGCCTCAACACCATGAGATCTCATTGATGCGACATTAGCGAACTTACGCACTTCACCACCGGCTCCAGCTGTATTCACATAACCCATAAGGTCATAGTTGTTACGCCAATACCAGTCAGTTGTCAAGTTCAAGCGGTTACTCAAGAAACCGAGGTCAACACCAATGTTAAACTCTTTCTTCTTCTCGTATGTCAAGTCAGAGTTTGCAAGCTGTGACAAGTAAATATACTGCTGCTGCTGATCTGCCTGTGGATGCCACATGATACCTGAACGGTATACGGCGAGGGCATTAGATGCTGTTGTCTGCTCACCCACGAGAGAGTAGCTCAAGCGCAAAGTACCATGAGACAACCAGTTCTTGTGAGCCATAGCCCACTTGTTGAACCATTCCTCCTCATGAGCATTCCATGCACCAGAAACGTTCCATGTAGGAAGCCAACGAGAGCTCTTTGATTTACCCAACTGGTTTGATCCATCATAACGACCTGTAACACTGGCTGTATAACGACCCTTATAAGAATAGCTCATGAATGCGAAGTATGCAAGACGACGGTTCCAAGACTTTGCAAATGATGTACGCTCAAGTCCTTCCTCCTTGGCCTGCTTGTAGAATTCTGTTGGAAGATTCTGAACACGGCTGTTTTCATAGTCAATACCATACTCTTCATCATGACGGGCATCATAGTCTGCACGGTTTGCCTCCATACCTGCAAGACCATTGAAGATATGTGTATTATTCCATGTGTTATCATAACGAACAGTTCCACGGAAGTCAAGCTGTGTCACAGAGTTCTCATCCATAATATTAATACCGCCTGTAGGCATTACAGATATTGGAAGAGCATTCTTCACATCAGGGTCTGTATACAGATATGTATTACTATACATGATGCTTGGATTATCGACACCAGCACGATAAGCTTCAGCCTGGTTAGAATGATTCATTACGATATGCTCACGAGAAGAGCGCATTGTACGATAGTCACCCAAGAGATTAACCTCAACATGCTTAATTGGCTTCCAGTTAACCTCACCTTGGAATTTAATGTCATGAACATTAATATCAATATAGTTGTTATCCAACTCATCAAAGATATTAAAGTTTGCATAGTTACGTGTATAGTTCTGGTTCGGGTCCAAAGTACGAGATGTATTCAACGCATAGCTGAACGGGTTAATATCGAAGTCACGGCTAACGGCACCACTAACCGGGTCAACACTCTGGTTAAGAGTACCAGGAGCCTGCTGCTTACGATAGCTTGCATTAGTACGCAATGTTACACTCAGTTTCTTGCTAAGGTTGAAGGTAGCATTCATCACACCTGTGTAACGCTGCACCTCACTACGATCTGTCCATCCCGGATCATCGAAAACAGAAACAGAAGCATAAAGATTTGCCTTTTCTGTACCAGAAGAAACACTTACAGAGTGGTTCTGAGTCAGATTGTTATGGAACAGCAAATCAAACCAGTCTGTATTACGATACTCGGCCTGCTGCAAATAGCTATTCATCGCAGCCTGAGTGTATGGCAGTCCGAACTGTCCGTTTGACTCATTATATGAATTGATGAGGTTATACATTTTACCGTACAGACCTGATGTAGAACTATTTGCCAAGGCAGACAATTCCAACCAGCCCTTTGCAGCCATTTCTTTATAGATACCCATCTGCTCCTGAGAGTTCGAGATGTTGTAATTGCTATAACTTGGCTTCAAGCGATAAGAGAATTCTCCTGTATAACTGATTGAGCTTTTACCAGCCTTACCTTTCTTTGTTGTCACAACAACCACACCAGACATGGCACGTGCACCATAAATAGAAGTTGCAGAACCATCCTTCAAGACCTGGAAGCTCTCAATATCATCAGGGTTAAGACCGGCGATTGCATTTGCGATAAGCGTCTGGGCATCACCCGAAGAAAGGTCATCCGAACTTACGTTTACAGCATCTTCCATAATCACACCGTCAACAACCCACAACGGGCTTGAAGAACCATAGATAGAAGAAGCACCACGCACACGGATCTTTGGAGCTGTACCGAATGTACCAGATACATTTTCAAGCTGTACACCAGCCACACGTCCTTCAAGTCCACGCGTAAGATCGGCAACACCATCAAGCTTTGTCTTGTCGGCATCAATCTTTGTTGTAGCACCGGTAAACAAGCGTTTGTCCTGCTTCATGATACCAGTAACGACAACTTCCTGAATCTGATGCGCTTCAGGTTTAAGCACGATTTTCATGCCTTTTCTACCTTTCACCGTCTGAGGCTCCATACCGATATAGCTAACCGTAATCATTGGGTTAGCTGTGGTGGAGTTCAGCGAGAACTTACCGTCGATATCAGTAACGGTACCACCTTTGGTACCCTTAATCATGATGGTAGCACCAATAACAGGTTCGCCATCTTCCTGAGATATCACGGTACCTGAGACTTCTGTTTGAGCCATCGCCATTCCAATAAAGAGGAACAATGAGGCCAACAACATCGTTAGTCTTTTTTCCATAAATACTCTCTTCCTAAATTAATGAATGAATAAATTATAATTTTGTTACGTTTTTGCAAATTTAATTATTATTTCTTTTCCACGCAAAACAAAAGGACATAAAAAACATCCTTTGCCCATTTTTTTAACTAAAATATCAAAATAAGGGTACAAATACAACCAAAATTGCAAATTTTAGCGCGTAAAATCTTACACCTTGTAATTAACATTTTGACATGTTTTGCGTATAAATATCGAAACTTGTGTTTGATTTTGCAATCGTTTTTTGTTTATTTTGCCAAATATCTGTAATATGTTTTCCGGGTTCATTAGATATTCTTCTTATTATATAATAAAAATAGGTATACGCACGCGCATACCTATTATATTTATCTTCTGACTTATGTTCTTTTCCATTTATAACAGACTTTGTATCTCCGCATCAAGGTTCTTTATCTGCGCATCACGCTTGTAAAGGACATTACTTTTGTCGACGAGGAAGAATGTCGGCAACTGCTGGATGTTATACAAAGTGAGCAGATTCGAGTTCATCGCTGCATCATCATGCACACATATCCATGGTAAGGCTGCCGTCTGTGTCTTCCAGAAATGCTCGTCTGGATCAAAAGACACCTGGAAGATTTCCAGTCCCTTGGAGTGATACTTGTTGTATATCTCACGCAGTTTCATTATGCGCTGTGTGGAACCTTCCGCACCGAAAACATGGAAGTCCAACAGCACCACCCTGCCCTTCATGTCTGTCAACCTGCGCTGGTTGCCATGATTGTCAGCGAGTGCGATTTCTATTATATTAGACACATTGACCTTTGAAGGGTCTATGCCACGCTGACTTGCGGCAAGCTTGTTCTCAAGAATTCTCACATTCTTCATTCCCTCGATGGCAATATTGTGGAGGTTTTCCCCACGTAGGGAATTAGGATAATACGTATCCCAGCTTGTAGCCACGGCAGCAAAAGCCTTTATATCCTCCTTGCTCTGTCTCGGATTGAAGATAAGACGGTTGCCGATAGTCTGGAACAGGGCGAAATACGAAGAAGCCTTCATCGGCTGCTTGTATATATAGTTGAGCTTTATATACTCTTTATACTTCTCTATGGTCTTCACTATCGTATCTTCCACCGCATCATATCCGATTGCCGGATTGTTCTCTATACCCATAACGAACGCCTGCAGGTTTATCTGCTTCAGCGCAAGATCCTTTATAACATTACACTGCTCAGAGCCTTCTACGGTATAACCTGTTGACATACGCGGATAGTCAGCCTTGACGGTGATGGTCTCAGTGGAGTCCACACTAAGGTTGATTATCTGGTTCGCTATACGCAAGCGGTAGAACTCCGGTGCGTCAGGAGCATCATCGCTAAAGCTGAATTCGCCGCTTTCGGAGAGCTTCACGGAGTCTATTGCCACAGGACCGTCAAGACTCATGTTCTCGAAATACAGAACAGAGTCCTTTGCCTTCGTAATGTTTCCCTTTACATGGAACTTTCCTCCTCCACATGAGGTTATCACGAGCGCTGCAACGAGCAACGTCATCAATGATGATATTGTCTTCTTCATTATCTTTGATTTAGTGTGAATTTACAGAGTTAATATAACCATTTATTATTCGTAGGTCCATTATTTTGCAAAATTACAGTAAATAATGCGAAACACAAAGGATTTGCCGCAATTATCTTCCTACTTCCGACTCAGCCTTTTATAAAGGACAAGTCCGAACACCAGTCCCAACGTCGCCCCAATGCTGTTTGCGAGGAAGTCCATCCAGTCGCCGCTTCGCCTTCCACCCGTACAGTTAGCCTGTAGAATCTCTATCAGTCCGCTCATCAGCACCGGCACCAGCCATGCCCACAGAAGCATCCTCCGCAGATGACCTACAGCCGTACCCGCCCGGAAACTCTCTATCCAAATCACCGAACACGTACCGCCATACATCGCCATATGAGTCCACTTGTCCATAAGCGGCACGTTGTCGAGCGGAGTATGTGGCGGAGTACAGAAGCACAATATCCATATCAACACGACGCAAGCCGTTGAAAACGGATATCTTTTAAATAAATGTACCAACTTTATCATGATTTCTTTATACCTTAATGCAAAAGTAAGAATAAATTCATATATTTGCAACTATTTAAGATAACAATAAACACTTGTTACACTTAAAGCATTTTACAAAAGACCAAATAAATAGACAAAGATCATGGAAAAAGACAACAGAGCGAATTTCGGAAGTAAGTTAGGCATCATCCTTGCCACGGCAGGATCAGCAGTAGGACTTGGCAACATCTGGCGTTTCCCCTATATGACGGGCGACAACGGCGGTGCTGCCTTTATCTTCGTTTATATAATGTGTGTGTTCCTGCTCGGAATACCCTGCATAGTGAACGAATTTATCATTGGCCGCTATTCGGCAAGCAACACGGCGAGGGCCTACCGCAAGCTCTCCAACGGCACTCCTTGGGCAATAATAGGATATATCGGTGTGCTTACAGGCTTCCTCGTAACGAGCTACTATTCCGTAGTCTCCGGATGGTGTCTGCAATATATCTATGCCTCTGCCGCGGGCCATCTGAAAGGTGACCCGCAATTCTTCGCCAGCTATTTTGCCGACTTCGAGAAAGATCCTATAAAGCCTGTGATATGGGCTGTCGTCATCCTCGTCATCACCCACCTCATAATCATCCGTGGTGTCAAGGAGGGTATAGAAAAGGCATCCAAGGCTCTCATGCCAGCACTCTTCGTCATTCTGATAATCCTTGTAGTATCGGCATGTATGCTTCCAAACGCCTGGGAGGGCATAGAATTTCTGTTCAAGCCCGACTTCTCCAAGGTTTCCAAAGACCTGTTCCTTGGAGCATTAGGACAGGCGTTCTTCTCTCTGAGCATCGGCATGGGATGCCTCTGCACCTTCGCCTCATACTTCACGAAGGACACAGACCTTACAAACAGTGCCGTTCAGATAAGCGTCATCGACACCGTCGTTGCCATCCTTGCCGGCCTGCTGATATTCCCTGCGGCATTCTCCATCGGCGTAAGTCCCGACTCAGGACCTTCACTTATCTTCATCACCCTGCCGAACGTCTTCGAACAGGCATTCTCCAGCGTACCAATCATAGGATACATCGTGGCTATCTGCTTCTACATACTGCTCTCACTGGCAGCCCTCACCTCACTCATATCCCTCCACGAAGTGAGCACCGCCTTCTTCCATGAGGAGATGAACATCAACCGCAAGACGGCAGCAACCATCGTCACCGTAATATGTTCTGTGATAGCGGCTTTATGCTCCCTGTCGCTGAGCGACTGGGATGCCATCAGCATCGGCGGAAAGCCGCTGTTCGACATTCTCGACTACCTCACTGGACAGATTCTTCTTCCTGTCGGCGGATTCCTCACTTGCCTCTTTGTGGGCTGGTATCTGCCAAAAAAGATTGTACGCGACGAATATACCAACTACGGCTCCATGCGCGGCAAGTTCTTCAACATCTATCTCTCATGCGTGAAATATCTCTGCCCCGCACTTATCCTGCTTATATTCCTGCATCAGATAGGTGTCATCTAAGAGAAAGAAAAAAAAGGATAAATATAGAACACAGAATATCTATTCCGCTGATTTACGGATAATAAAATAATAAAGGAATCGGTTGACAAATTGTCAGAATAAGCAGATGAATGATTAAATATTTTAAACTTTTCTGACTATATGTCAACCGATTTTGCATAATCTGCAAAATATGTCAGTCGTAAGCGTACGGCACGGAGATTGCATACTGGTAAGTGAAGCTTGAAAGACCGAGGGTCGCAAGACGGAGGTCTGGAGAGCTTCAAAGAACAAAACGATAAATTAAAGAACTAAAATAAAAATGGAGGTATTTGATATGTTACCAGTAATGAATAGAAATCTTTGGATGCCAGAAGAGTTTAATGACTTTTTCGATACCGACTTTATGCCGAGAGTAAACGCTACAGCACCAGCAATCAACGTTAAGGAGAGCGAAAAAGACTACACAGTAGAACTTGCAGCTCCAGGCTTGACAAAGGATGATTTCACCGTTAATGTTGACAACGACGGCAACCTTCATATCAAGATTGAGAACAAGAGCAACAAGAAGGAAGAGGACAAGAAGAGCCACTATCTGCGCCGCGAGTTCTCTTACAGCAAATACGAGCAGACATTGCTGTTGCCTGACGATGTTGAGAAAGAGAAGATTGCAGCAACCGTAAACAATGGTGTATTGACTGTCGACCTTCCAAAGATTGAGAAGAAAGAAGAGAAGACAGCAAGACAGATTGAGGTCAAATAATATCAATCCTGTCGGCTACCGATAAGTACAAGTCCCGATGTTTTTCATGCATCGGGACTTTTTTTATTTCATGATGTCAGAGCATGACATTTTTGTTGTCAAAGCGAGTCTTTTTACCGGTTTCACTTTGCACCATCTCTTGCCATCAAAAAGACCAATAAAAAACAGGGTCGCGAACTATGCTTTTTCGCACAAGAGCAACACATGACTGTCGTCCTGAAGCGTAGTGGCGAAGATATAGTCCGAGCCACCGTCTTTCAACTTCATACGCTTGCGCAGCTCTGCCACCGACAACGGGAAATTCCTTACGGCAATATTTGCCTTAGTGATGCCGGCAAGCGACTTGCGCAGCTCCTTCTTGTTCATCGACGATACTTGCCTTATCCAGAAACACCGTCCGTGGAAACCCTCCAAAGGAGCATCGGAGAGGAACAAATGACTGTTTCGGGACACTTGCGAAACACCAAACCTTAATGAAAGCTCCGCAAAGCAGCCGGCTTTCATCAACGAAGCATTTGGCTCATACAGATACATACCCTCCATGGGATTTGCAAAAGACGAAGACTGAAGCCCACCATGCCCACTCTCTACATCAAAACAGTCTGTAGCGAACTCCACGCCACCGTCATCCTTCTGAATGCTGTCTACACAAAAAAGACGAACTTGAGAGGAGCTTTCATCATCCTTTCCCTTACGGAGCACCAGAAGAAGCTCCTTGCATTCGTTTCTTACCGCCACTACATGCACCTCCGAGACATAGCGCATGTCAGCCACAGCCTTATGCCAGTCGAGCATCGGAGAGAGCTTGATAAACACGTAGTCTGCCTTCTCTACAAGCATGTCCGCCAATGCAGCCACATCGGGAGTGCAGTCGGAGATGGCAAAGGTCTTGCCGCCATTATCGTCGCGCCGTGCCGGATCAACGAAAATCATCGATACATGGTCAAGCGACTGCAGATATTCCGTGCCGTCAGCACACACAATCTCTGCCTCAGGAAGTCCCAGTAACGGCATATTGTGAGAAGCCAGCTCGCACAGCCTCTGCTGACGCTCCACATAAGTTGCACGCTTGAAGCACCGGGCAAGATACGAGAAGTCCACTCCAAAGCCTCCTGTAAGGTCTACAAGCGAATGTTCCTTATCCCCAGCTCCACCGCCAAGCAGCCTGTCAGCCACCCCACTCTTATAGGAAGCCGTAAGTTCCGACGAGCATTGCTCCATCGAGAGATGCGGCGGAAATACCACCCCCTCTGTCGAAGCCCACCTTGGAAGCTTCTGTCTGGCAGCCTGCCAACCAGCAATCTGCTCCAGCGCATAAGCCATATCAACACAAGACGGACGACTCTGCAAGGCAAGCTTGCGAGGGTCATCCGTCCGATGTTGTATGATATATGATAAAGTATCTTCGTTTACCATTATTATCTGTTGAAAACCTTTATGGTCTTGCCGCTCTGCATCTTCAGGATGTTCACGCCACGAGTCATTGTGCTGACACGTGCACCATTGAGGGCATAGATGGCAGCGACCTTATCGTCATCCGAGCTTACGCCGTTGATAGAAGAGCCATCGAAGTTATTGTCGCCAAACACAGCGTCAACATTTCCTACACCAGGAACAACGAGAGTTATCATGGCATATAACTTACCATCCTTGCTGCGTGAGCCTTTCTTTACGGTAACGTCAATCTTTCCTCCGAGCAGACCCATAATTCCTGCTGGATCTCCATTTGTTATTGTTGCAGTGAGTGTGATCGGTTCGTCATCTTTGTTAACGGTAGCATAGTTAGTGAAGCCCTCTGAATCATCATCTCCCTGCACGCCATTCATAGTAACATCACCTATCAACATCCCCATAAATGAGAACTGATTGAGCTTGATGGTATATTTACCTTCCTCAGCCTCTTCGGAGATAGTTATTACAGCCTGTTCTGCTGGCATTGTCTCACCATTTATGGTTATTAAGAGCTGATCATGGTAGTCTGTGCTCTTGAGGTCTTGTGCCATTGCCGACATGGCAACGAGCATTACTGTGATAAGAGTAAAAATCTTCTTCATAATTTTCTTTTTAAATGTTGTTTTTCTGTTTTATTTCATTCTATATGTCACTCCAATCGTTCCGTATACAGGATACATCGTCTGGTCTATAACATGGAAGCTCTTCTTGAACACCCCCGTGAATCCCCACGACAGATCAGCGAATACGCCCCATGACTTATGGAAATGCCAGTCGGCACCAGCCATCACTCCCCATTGCAGGTTGCGCATATCGTCGGAGAAGTCGTATGAACCACGGTCTCCTTCCGCCGTACCAAGCTCCACTTTCTCGCCAGTAGGGTCGTTGACGCGCAGATACCCGTCGTAGGCATCGCCCTTGAAGGTGTGAGACCGCACATAGGACAGATAAGGGCCAATCTTCACACAAACTTTTTCATTAAATGTATATGTAGCCTGTAAAGGCAATGTCAGCATCCACTGCTCCGCCTCAGAGTGGTTCTTTCCGGTGAACATACCCTCAAGCGACTGTCCTCCTCTCACGATACGCATGTGGTAGTTCTTCACCGTAGCGTCGATATTCATGCCTTTGTTCTCAAGGCGCAAGCCGGAAGTCAGTCCCCAATGCTCTGTGAGCGGCTTATATACTCCGAGTCCTATCATCACGCTCGGCGTGAGCTTGTATGAGTCGAGCGAGCGTATAGAGGCTGGCATTCCCATAGGTGCCGTGCCACCAAGATTATATCCGGCACGCAGGTCGTATCTCAGATTGTCGAATATGCCGTCGGCACAGGCTGGCACTGCAGCCGTTGCCGCCATCAGCAATGATATAATGGTCTTCTTCATTTTCTTGTTCTTTTGTTATTCAAAAACCAGTTCCAATTCATCCACGCAGAGCGTACTGCCCACAGCACCCTCAAACTTGTCGCCTTCCACGCTTGAAGAGCATACTACAGAGATGCTGTATCCGTTGCTTTCGAGCAGAGCCTTATCCAAATCAGCGGAATATACGAAGTTGATGCTGAAAGTCTTCCATTCCGGGGTCTCGCTTATCTCGCCGAGGTCAGCCAATGCCACGATGTTAGGATTGGTCTTTACATCGTTGCCATTCAGCACAATGGCGTTTCCGTTGGCGTCATGGTTGCGATACATCACGGCATAGATGGTGCCACGGTCAATCTTGCCTTCTATAGGCTTTCCGTTCTTGTCCTGCAGCTTCTCCCCCGGCTTGTATTTGTAATATCCTGTAAGGCGCAACGGCTTCTTGCTGAACGGCAAACCGAAGCGGGTGCAGAGCAAGGTATTGGTAAGGGCAGGCAGCGGGTCAAATACTCCGATAAAGAGGTTACCTGCGGCAAGACGCCTGTTTACTATCACGCCCCATGCACCGGTGTCGCTGGTAGTCAGCTTCACGTACTTACCGTATTTGCCGCCCTCCGGACCGTTTCCGTCGTCCATCGGCACGGTTGGATATATCTCCGGTTTGCCATCGTAGTTGCTCAGCTTGAAGCCTGCATTTCCCGATGCCCAGTCGTATATCTTCTTTCCGTTAGGACTAAGGTCATACCATATATAATACTTTGGCTTCAGGACCTTGTCTTTAGGATCCGTTTCATAATAGAGTTCAACGTTCTCAAAGTCGTACTTCGTAGGCAGCTCGCTTATCTCGAAGCTCACGTTGTAGGTCCGTTTCCACGACTTGTCTTCCGAAGTGACTGTATACTGAACCTTCTTCTCGTCAGAGAAGTCAAACTCCGTGCCGCTCTCAGGATATATCGTGGCACCAGGAGTAAGCTCAAACTGCGGTGCCATCTTCGACACATCCACACCGGGCTTGATATAAAAAACCACATCCGAAACATTAGACCTCACGTCAACGAGCGTATCGCTCTTCTGCGCAAACACGTCTTCCGGCTTGTCCATGTGTACAAAAGCCTTCTGTATGTCACATTCTGCATTAGGCTCCTCATCCTTGAAACAGGAAGTGAGCACGGCACATGCAGCCAATGGCAATAGGAACAATCTTGATTTTATCATCTGTCTTGCGTGTAAAATTCTATTTAATGAAAAGTCATGGAGCTTCCCGCTGTTATGCTGAATACCACTTCTTTCTACCTGATATTATACAAATCAATGGGGCAAAGTTACTCTAAAAAAGATTAACGCACAAGATTTCAGATGCAATTCGATGTTATTTAACGCTAAAACTCTATATAATGTCTGATGGCCTTTATATCTTCGGTGGTAAATGAATCCATCATCTCCAACTGGGAGATGGATTTCAATGGTCCATGGACACGTCGGAAATCAATAATGTCACGTGCCTGATAATAGTTCAGATAGGGGTGTTGACGGAGCTGACTGTACGTCAGCACGTTGATTTTCAGCTTGCGTATCGCTGACGCATCCACCTTTACATACCGCAAAGCCTCTTCCGGAAAGCCGTCAATCTCACGCAACTGCGATGCACTATAGAATCCTCCAAGCTTCTCACGTCGTCTGACGATGGCTTTGGCATAGGCACTTCCTATGCCTGGAATCTTCTTCAGCTGCATAGTGTCGGCGGAATTCAACAGAACGGTCTCGCCTGGAGACAGCTTATAGGGGTATTTCATGGAGTCTCTCGGTATCTGGGAATGCGCAGCATTATGGGAATCTGCATAGGTGTCATCAGAGTAGAACTCCGACGCCGGTCTATAGTCTTCACTTATCCTGATATAAGGTTCCAGGATTTTATATTGCTTCAATGTCAGACCATACAGGCGGGCAAAATCAGAGGGTTTACGGTATACGCCACCTGCGGCACGGTACTTGTATATGTTTCTGACCATCCACGGCTGCAGTCCGAGCTGCAACAGCTGCGTACTGTCTGCCGTATTGGGATCAAAGGGAAACAGCTGAGTCTTGTTTCCCTCCACATAATAATATCCTTTTCCTCCTTCAGCTACAGACACGCCGCCCCTTGCAGAAGCGTCGTCCTTCTGTTGTGTATTGTCGTCAGAAGCAAATATTCCGCTGTCATCGGAGCCTCCTGTGCTGAATATCACGGCACAGACAGCAATCACGATGACAAGAATAGCAATGGCTATCCTGTCGGTCTTGTAGAATCCGAAGTTATCAAAGAAGAACATAGTATCGGCAAAACTAATAGTCAGCTATCTGATCCGCCTAACGAAACTCCTCAGGCAGATCCTTCTTCCATACAGCAAACGGCATCTGTCGCAGATAAGAGTTATAGAAGCGGCGGTCGCCGGTAACCTCATCCGCTATGAAGGAAGGTTTCTCGTAAGGCTCATTCTCACTACCGAGTTCCACTTCCGCCATAACGAGTCCTTCGTTGTCTCCATAGAACTCATCCAACTCAAAGGTGTGGCTGCCGCTCTTCACGAGGTAGCGTGTCTTATCTATTATACCCGGTTCGCAGAGCCGCATCAGATGTTCAGCCTCATCGAGCGTTATCTCTTTCTCGAACTCATAGCGTGTCATGCCGCCATTCAAAGACGGTCCCTTTATCGTAAGATAGCCCCTTGCGTCACGGATTCGGACACGAACAGTCCTTCCATGACCACTACAGATGTAGCCCTGCTTAATGCGTGACGATGAATACGCATCACGCTTGTATTCATCGCCACGTTTATGTACGAGGAACTTCCTTTCTATTTCGAGTCCGCTCATCTATATTATCCTTGTGTTATAGAGAATATCAGGAATGCGACGGCACCGATAGCCAGCAATGCGAGAATCCAGTTAAACACTTTTGCACCCTGTTTCGCCTGACGCTCTTGATAGCGTTCACGGCGAGCTTTTCCTTTTTCACTCATAGTATTAAAGTTTTATATGTTATTATTTCCGTTATTAGATAAATCTGTCTTACTCTTCATCATTTACCGGGAACTCCATCAGATAAGCCTTTATGAAACCGTCTATCTTACCGTCCATCACAGCATCCACATCCGATGTCTGATAGTTGGTACGGTGGTCCTTCACACGGCGGTCATCAAAGACGTAGCTCCTTATCTGACTTCCCCACTCTATCTTCTTCTTGCCAGCCTCAATCTTTGCCTGTGCCTCAAGACGTTTCTTCATTGCGCGGTCATAGAGTTGTGACTTCAGGAGTCGCATGGCATTGTTACGGTTCTCAAGCTGCTTACGGCTTTCGGTGTTCTCGATAAGGATTTCCTCTTCCTCTCCCGTGTCGGGGTCGGTATACTGGTAGCGCAGACGCACACCAGTCTCCACCTTGTTGACGTTCTGTCCGCCGGCTCCGCCGCTTCGGAACAGGTCCCAGCTTACCTTTGAAGGGTCTACATAGACCTCGATAGTATCATCTACGAGAGGGGAAACGAACACGCTGGCAAAGCTTGTCATTCGCTTGCCCTGGGCATTGAACGGCGACACTCTCACAAGACGGTGTACTCCATTCTCGCTCTTCAAGTATCCGTAAGCGTATTCTCCACCTTCAATCTCCATGGTGACGCTCTTTATTCCAGCCTCATCGCCTTCCTGCAGGTCGCTGATCGTAACCTTATGTCCATGAGACTCCGCCCAACGCATATACATTCGCATAAGCATCGATGCCCAGTCCTGGCTCTCGGTACCGCCGGCTCCGGAGTTTATCTTCAGCACACAGTCCATCGGGTCCTCCTTCTGGCGCAGCATATTCTTCAGCTCAAGGTCTTCGATAGCCTTTATCGCCTTGCTGTAGTCTTCGTCAACCTCTTCTTCGGTTACCATCTCATCATGATAGAAGTCGAAAGCCAGCTGCAGCTCGTCGGCAAGAGTCTTCACCTCTTTATATCCCACGATCCACTTCTCTATGCTTTTCACCTTCTTCATCTGCTCCTGGGCTCTCTTAGGGTCGTCCCAGAAGTCAGGAGCCTGTGTGCGGAGTTGTTCTTCCTCAAACTCCACCTTCTTCTTGTCTATATCCAGATAACGGTGAAGGGCTTCCGTGCGCTCCAACACGTCTTTCAGTTGTTCCTGAGTAATCATCTTCTATTCAGCGTACATGTTTTCGATTTCTTTCTTATAATGCTCGTTTATCACCTTACGACGCATCTTCAGAGTATTTGTCAGCTCTCCGCTCTCCATAGTGAAAGGCTTTGGCAAGAGGGTAAAGCGTTTTATCTGTTCATAGTGGGCAAGCTGCTGCTGCAAGGTATCGATACGCTCCATCATCATGGTGTGTATCTTGTCGCTTGCGCACAGTTCTTCGCGGCTGCTATAGCCTATGCCGTTTGCCTTTGCATATTCCTCAAGGGCCTTGTATTCAGGTATGATGAGGGCAGAGACGAACTTGCGCTGGTCGGCTATTATCACTATCTGGTCAATGAACTTGTCTACAAGGAGCTTTGCCTCTATCATCTGCGGAGCGATATACTTTCCGTTTGAAGTCTTGAACAGATCCTTGATACGGTCTTTCAGGAACAGCTCACCGTCTTTCATGTATCCGGAGTCACCGGTCTTGAAAAAGCCTTCCTCGTCGAACGACTGAGCCGTAATGTCGGGACGGTTGTAATATCCCTTTGTTATGGTGTCGCCCTTGAGACATATCTCGCCTTCATCGCTTATCTTCACCTGTATGTTATGGATTGGTCTTCCTACCGAGCCTATGGTGTAAGGCTGCTCTCCGACACGGTCGCAGGACACCGTGGCGAGGCTCTCGGTCAGTCCGTAGCCCACCACCATGGCAAGGCCGATGGAGTGTACGAACTCCTCCACGTGTGACGATACTGTGGCTCCTGCCGTTGGGAAGAAGTTTGAATGCTCAAGTCCGAGTTCATGACGAACGAGGTTGAACACCGTCTTGTTATACATCTCATATTCAAGATGCAGGGAGAGCGGCGGACGCTTGCCACGGCTCAGATATTCTATATTGTGTTTCCTGCCTACGGCGAGGGCATGCTTGAACAGCTTGCGCTGTACGGGGTTTGCCTTGTCTATCTGTTCCTGCACTCCGGCATATACCTTCTCCCAGAAACGCGGAACGGCACACATACATGTAGGATGGGTCTCTCGCATCGACTGCTGCACCTCCCGCGGATCGGTGTTCACTATCAGCGTTGCACCTTCGGAGATACAGAGCAGTGTCCATCCCTTTTCAAAGATGTGGGCATAGGGAAGGAAGTTCATTATACGGTCTTTCTCCGTGACAGGCACAGCACGGTCGTTTGCCTCCAAGGCGGCACGATACTGCAGATGGCTGAGCATTACACCCTTGCTGTCGCCGGTCGTGCCACTTGTATACAGTATGTTGGCCAGGTCTTCATAGTTAGCAGCCTTGTAAAGGGCCTCTACTTCCGACTGGCGCGGATAGTTCTCTCCGAGCTTCAGGAAATCATCAAAGTATATGGCGTTGGGGTCATTGGGATTAATCTTCACCGATTTGTCGAAGATGATGATTCTATCCAGCGTAGGACAATGGGCAAGCGTACGGTGCGCCTTGTCGTACTGCTCCTGCTCTCCCACGAAGAGGAAGCGGATCTGGGCATCGTTTATCATAAACTGAATCTGCTGCTCACTACTCGTTGCGTAAAAAGGAATAGTAACGGCACGCACTCCCCAAGCTCCGAAATCGCTGAAAATATATTGTACGGAGTTCTGAGAGAAGATACCGATGTTCTCCTGCGGCTTAACTCCCATGTTAAGCAGCGCATTGGAAACAACTTTTACTTTATCAGAAAATTCGTTCCACGAATATGACTTCCATGTCTTGCTACCGAAATCTCTATAAATAAGGGCTTCCCGATTGCCATACTTCTTTGCCTGGTCGTGTACCAGAACTGACAAATGACTTCTTGTCTGCATAATGTTTGTTTTTATATTGCCTCATGAACTGTTTGCCACAATACGACATACAATCCATTCACGACATCTTATTTATGCAAAGATAATGCAAAAATATGAGTAAGCAATAAAAAATTAAAATTATAATTAATTATTTCCGTTTATCCTTACCTGACGGCATAAGCAGGCTTCTGTATTCCGCAGGACTGTTGAGCAGTCGGCATGCTTCTTTCATCTGCTTGTCGTAGTTCAGGTTATTCTCTATCGCTCCCGCCTGCCAATGGTATGCCGCCACTATGTCGGCTGCCATTATCTGCCTTATCAGCTGCTTGTTTCTTTCAAGGTCATTGGCGAGATTATGCTTGAGTTTCTGTTCCAAAGCATCAAATTCCGGCTTGGCATCGTCATAATATCCCTCGAACTGGGCTATCTTCTTCAAGCGGTCGAGTTCCTTTCCGCTCTCGGCATCGTACTTGAAACCGCTGGCAAGGACACGCTGTTTGAAGTCCTCAAACTCCTCATCTGTTATCTCGAACTTCCCTGCCGGAGCGATTGTAGGATGCTTGGCTATATAATCTATCTCGTAGTTGAGGAGTACTTCCGTGGAATCGAGTCCTGAAACGCTGAGATAGTATGCGATGTTCGGCAGCGAGTCGGGCTTCACTTCTATGTCCGGCTTTATGCCGCCGCCATCACGGACTTCCCTTCCGTTCTTAGTATAGAACACTCGTGTAAGGCTGTCCGGGATATGCTCCGTATAGCCGCCGTGGGCATGTTTGTAGTTGATGGCCTGTATACAACGGTTGCTCGGGATATAATACTTTCCCGTAGTGAGCTTCATCTGTCCGTTATACGGCAGGTCTACCGGCACCTGCACAAGTCCCTTGCCGTATGTCCTCGTGCCGAGGACCACGGCACGGTCGAGGTCTTGCAAGCCTCCCGACGTTATCTCGCTTGCAGAAGCCGTCTCACCATTCACCATTACGACCATCGGCATTACCGTATCTATCGGTTCGACGGTGGTCTTGTAGTCGCTGTTCATCTTCTTCATCTTTCCTCTTGTACGGACAAGGGTCACGCCTTTCGGTATGAACATATTCACAATCTGCACGGCTTCGCTTACCGAACCTCCGCCATTGCCACGCAGGTCCAGCACAAGAGCTTTCATCCCTCTGTGCTTAAGGTCGATGAAGGCACGGCGCACGTCTTTCGCACATCCATCGGTAAAGCTATTCAGATTGATATAGCCTATACTGTCAGGACGAAGACCATAGTACGGCAGATAAGGCAGGGTTATCGCCCTTCTGGTTATTCTCATCTGCATCTTCTTGCCTGTAGACGGGCGCTTTATCTTCAGAATGAACGTTGTGCCTGGGTCTCCGCGCAGATGGGAGCTTACATAACTGGTGTTCTTGTCTGTCATCGTTGTGTCATCGATGCTCAGTATTATGTCGCCCTTCTTCAGTCCGGCTTCCGCAGCAGGACTGCCTTCATAAGGCTCATCAACGACAACTCTGCCAAGCTGCATGTTCTGACGTATCACAGCTCCTATACCGACATACTTTCCGGTCATCATCTTCTTGAGCTTGTTCACCTCGCTCTCCGGATAATACTCAGTGTATGGGTCGAGAGAGTTCAGCATTCCCCTTATACCTGTGCCGATGACCTCGTTGGCATCCAGCGTGTCTACATATATCATATCGAGGTAACGATAGATATCGTTGAAGATCTCGATATTCTTTGACACCATGAAGTTGTGGTCCTTATCATCCTGTGCCTTAACGGTGCCGAAGACCAAGGCTGACACAAAGGCCGTAAATAGAAATATCTTTTTCATTTCGCTGTTGTTTTCTTTTTAGTATGATTATGAGTTGCAAATCTACAAAATTTCCACGACTTATGCCTCTCGTTTCCTGCTTTTTTGCGTTTGTACAACATATCCGCACCGATATTTATCCTTTATCCAGCACAATAAAGGACGGAATTCGACGTATTATAATAAAAGTTCCGCAAGTTTCAAACTTGCGAGACAGTTAACGAGTTAACAAGTTGACGAGTTGACGAGGAAATTTGTTTTCCTTGACAACCGCTGGTTACAAGCCCCAAACAAGCAAGACAAACCTACTTGTCAACTTGTCAACTAACAAAATATTATTTATAAACAAAAAACGTTATGCTTGAAAGCCATTACTACAAAGACATGATAGAGGCAGGATGCGACGAGGCAGGGCGAGGCTGTCTTGCCGGAAGCGTGTATGCCGCCGCCGTCATTCTACCGCCCGACTACAAGAACGAGATGCTCAACGACTCCAAAAAGCTTACCGACAAGAAGAGAAAAGAACTGCGGGAGATTATTGAGAGGGACGCCGTGGCATGGGCCGTGGGCATCGTCACTCCGGAAGAGATTGACAAGATAAACATCCTTAACGCAAGCTTCCTTGCCATGCACCGTGCTCTTGACCAACTGAAGACCCGTCCGGAGGCGGTTATCGTTGACGGAAACAGATTCAAGCCATATAAAGACCTGCCGTACACAACCATAGTGAAAGGCGACGGCAAATATCTCGCCATCGCCGCAGCAAGTATTCTTGCAAAGACATATCGTGACGACTATATGGATGCCCTTGCCGAGGAGTTTCCACAATACGACTGGAAGAGCAACAAAGGGTACCCAACGAAGAAGCACCGTGAGGCGATACGTCTTCACGGGGTGACACCATACCACAGGATGAGCTATAATCTTCTTGGAAGTGGCGAGCTGTCTCTTGACTTCAAAGATTAGTAACATAATATGAAAAGATCTGCCTTATAATATATATAATAAGGTGTGGTTTGAGGGAAATACAATAAAAAGCATCTTTTTTTAGCTTTTATCTAAACTTTTCTCATAAAATATTTGGTGGTTTCGCAAAAACGTCATACCTTTGCAACCGCAATCAAGAACGATAGCAATAATGCTTCAATAGCTCAGTTGGTTAGAGCACCTGACTGTTAATCAGGGGGTCGTTGGTTCAAGCCCATCTTGAAGCGCAATATTAAAAGCCTTGCAAGTCACCACTTGCGAGGCTTTATTGTTTTTTATACGGTTTCAAGTCATTGCCACCCCTCTGATAGTCCCACATATACAGTCTCACTTCTGATAAACCTACATATTAAGACATTGAGGGACATACGACCTTTAGTGGCTCATCTATCTTTCGTAACCGTTTAAGTAACCGCGCTACTATTTTTTATTTTATAAAAAAAATCTGTCATTCTATCATTTTTCTGTATAACACATTGATATGTAAAGACATAGCCAAGTGACAGATTCACTTATATTTACATTATCTGTCACTAATCTGTCACTAATCTGGTTCATCCGGAATATGTAGTGATAGGATATCTAAATGAGCATTAACAAAAACAATAAAAACACCCGATTAGCAATTTCAAAGGCAACAAGAACCATTATGGATTAAACAACATAAGCAAGCGACAAGAATGCATAAACAAACACATAGTCTGTATAAATATCCAGTTGGTATAGTACGTCAATACACGTTGATTATGACAATCACGCCAAGCCTCTATAAGTACGCTATTTTGTCATCATTTAGAAATTCGGTAACTTTCCAATAGAAAGTCCGTAACTTTCTCATAGAAATTCGGTAACTTTCTATTTGAAGTTGA
>URLQ01000020.1 GCA_900548745.1 uncultured Prevotella sp. | reverse complement strand
AACCACCACTGACAGAACCAAAAACTGTAGTGCTACCATTACACCATAGGACAATCTTACAATTCTAAATAATTTATATACCACTCTGAGAACCACTGTTCTCAATATACAAACCTTAATCCTCTGCAAAGGTAATAGTTTTTTATACTATTACCAAATTTTTCTTTCCTATTTCACAATCAAAAGGAAATAATTCTTCTTTCCTCGCTGCACGAGCAAGTACTTTCCATCGATAAGGTCTTCCGAAGTTATCTCACGGTCAAATGCAGCAATCTTTTCCTTGTTCAGCGATACGCCGCCACCCTGCACGAGTTTACGCATCTCTCCCTTGCTTGCAAATACAGGAACTGCCTGTGTGAATATCTCGACAGCAGGCTGACCAAGAACGTCTTTGCTTATCTCAAACTGAGGAACACCCTCAAATATATCAAGGAAGGTCTGCTCGTCGAGTTTGAGCAGAGAGTCTTTTGTCGACTTGCCGAACAGGATGTTCGATGCCTCGATAGCTGCTTCAAGAGCCTCACGCGAGTGAACCATCACTGTTGTCTCTTCAGCAAGACGCTTCTGAAGGGTTCTTCTTCCCGGGTCCTGCTTGTGCTCTTCTACGAGAGCGTCGATGGTTTCCTTATCAAGACTTGTGAAAATCTTTATATAGCGTTCCGCGTCATCGTCACTTACATTCAGCCAGAACTGATAGAACTTATATGGAGATGTACGCTTCGGGTCGAGCCAGATGTTTCCGCTTTCCGTCTTTCCGAACTTCTTGCCGTCGGCTTTTGTTATCAGCGGACAGGTAAGTGCGTATGTCTCAACATCGTTTCCGAGAGTACGGCGTATAAGCTCTGTACCGGTAGTCATGTTTCCCCACTGGTCGTTTCCGCCAAGCTGCATCTTGCAGTTGTAGTGCTGATACAGATAGAGGAAGTCATAACCCTGCAGCAACTGGTATGTAAACTCTGTGAAAGAAAGGCCGTCACGTGCAGTACCGTTAAGTCTCTGCTGCACACTCTCCTTTGCCATCATGTAGTTCACGGTAATATGCTTGCCCACCTCACGAGCAAAGTCGAGGAAGGTGAAATCCTTCATCCAGTCGTAGTTGTTCACCATCTCAGCCTTGTTAGGCTCGATGCCGTCGAAATCAAGGAATTTGCTTACCTGTTTCTTTATTGCCTCCTGGTTATGATATAGTGTTTTGTCGTCGAGCAGATTGCGCTCCTGGCTTTTGCCAGAAGGGTCTCCGATCATACCTGTTGCTCCACCTACCAGAATGATAGGCTTATGTCCGCAACGCTGAAGGTGACGGAGCATCATGATACCGCACAGGTGTCCGATGTGCAGAGAGTCAGCAGTTGGATCAGTACCGAGATAAGCTGTCACCATCTCCTTCTGCAACAACTCTTCGGCGCCTGGCATCATCTGTGCCAACATTCCGCGCCATTTCAGTTCTTCAACAAAATTCTTTTCCATTATAGTTGTTTTATTTGATTTATTTTCTCTTTCAAGGCACAGGGTCATAACCGCTTCCTCCCCACGGATGGCAACGCAGCAGCCGCTTCAGTGCCAGATACATTCCTTTCAGGGGTCCGTATTTCTTTATTGCCTGCCTGGCATATTCGGAACATGTGGGAGTAAACCTGCATGAGGGTAGCGTGAACGGCGATATGCAACGCTGGTAAAATATTATAGGAAGACAAAGCAACCATGACATTATTTTTGTTATCTGCCTCAGCATATCCTTACTGTTTATCATGTCTGCACCGCCTTTATTCTGCGGTCTTTTCCTGTGTCAGCTTCTCTTCAATCCTCAAAAGAAGCTTCTCCACCTTCTTCTCCACGACACTGGTGTCGTACAGCTTGCTGTCAAGCCATACAAATGCCAAAGAGAGATGCCGTTCCCCTATTCTGGAAACGGCTTCTATAAGCCCGTGCTTATGCTTTCTGTATGCTTCCCTTACCTGACGCTTCACCCTGTTTCGCTTTACAGCCCTCTTGAACTGTCTCTTGGGAACGCTCACGAGCATTCTCGTGTTCACGCAAGTGTCTGCCTGGGGTGGGGCAAGAACATAAACGACTCTGACGGGGAATGCTACCATAGAGCGACTTCCCGCATCCTTGAAGAGCTTCTCCACGGCATCGCGTCCATGCAGACGCTCTTCCTTACATAAAGTATTCTTATGTTCTTCGCACATATTCCTTTTGTGTCCTGTACACAGACAGGAGTGTCTGTTAATCTTCTTCCTGGTCTATCAAGAAACGGCGCAAGGCGCTTGTCATAGACGGATATTTCTCCGTCGGTGCCTCCACTGCCACATCCAGTCCTGCATCATGGGCAGCCTTTGCTGTTGACGGACCTAACGTTGCCACCTTCATTGATTCTTTTCCTCCGTTCGGGAAAGCCTCCTTGTATGCAGCAACACCCGACGGACTGAAGAAGACACACATGTCGTAGTCGAAGTTCTTTATCTCCTCCTCTGTCAGTCTGTCGCACACTGTACGGTACATCACACACTCTGAATGTGTAAGTCCCTTGGCGTCAAGCATCTTCTTCACGCTGTCGTCATGAACATCGCTCAACGGTATAAGATATTTCTCATTCTTGTGCTTAACCATCAGCGGCACGAGATCGTCTATCTTTCCTGAATTTCCAAAGAACACCTTACGCTTCCTGTACTGTACGTATTTCTGTATATACAGAGAGATTGTCTCCGTTACGCAGAAATACTTCATCGTATCAGGAATCTCAAAACGCATTTCCTTAGCAATCTTAAAGAAATTGTCTATGGCATGGCGCGAAGTAAACACCACTGCCGTGAAACTCGTGATACTTATTTTCTGCTGACGGAATTCCTTTGAAGAAAGACCTTCAACCTTGATAAATGGTCTGAATACAAACTCTACTCCGAAATCATCAGCTATCGTATAGTAGGGTGACTTGTCGCTAGTAGGTTTGGGTTGAGAAACTAATATCTTCTTTATCATCGATGCCCTAAAAATTTATATTCAAATAACTTATAAGTACCGCCAACACACCGCAAAGGATAAGCAACGGCACCATTTCAAGGGCGCAAAAGTACAAAATTATTTGCACAAAACCGCCTTTCTGTCTGAAAAAGATTAAAAAGCTCTTGTATAACGACAGTAATCGGGTCAAAAAGACTACGGCAGCCACATAAATTATTGTGTTTTTTACAGATAAGCCGAAATACGCCTGCGATATTACCATTGGGAACATCAGCACTCCCTCGACGGCTGTGGTGAAGAGATACGACCTCATCCATTGCCCGTTCTGCCGCCGTTCGAAGAACACCCAGTTGACAAAGGAATACAGCAGTGCCTTGAGCGAGAAGTATCCGGCAAACACTCCGAAGAACATCGCTATGAGCTGGTACTGTGAAGATACGAGGAAGGTGTCTGAATTATATTCCTGGGCATAGAAGAACGCCACAAGCGAGAGCAACAGACATGTCAGCGCCACGAGGAAGAACTGGAACCTGAACTCGTTTGTCGTCTCCGTCATCTCTGTCGTTCCGCTGCGCTGCACCCTGAAGAAGCTCTTTGCCTGCCTCATGATAAACCATCTCGACTTCGACAATGCCACGAAGGCAAGCACGAAGCAGCCTATGAGCAACGCCGTAATCATGTTGTCCTCGCGGATAGTATACGGCACAGGGTCGCCGGCGATACCGTATCTGCCGCCGTTAAGCTCAGGATGCCACAAGGAGTCGGTGGAGAAGAAGTTCTGCTTGTAATACTGCGGCAGCTCCACCTTTTCAAGGTTGTTCTTTACATTGCAACGATTCAGCAGAGAGAGAGAGTCGATCGGCGTAGCCTTCTTCGTGTATGTATTGTTGCTGTATACCGTCTGCAAGGCGGAATCCTGCTGCGCCGGGGTAGCGTCTTTCGGCAGTTCATGCAGCACCTTGTACGGATGGCGCGGCAGCTCCTCCTGATGGTCTTCTATTATATGCACCCCTGCATTTGACTGATGTTTTACTTCCGTTGAATCTGTCTGTAACATCTTTATTTCTTTTTTAAACATAAAATCGGAGGACTCGGAGGGCCCGGAATATACCGGGTGCTCTGAGAACTCCGAGATTTATCCTTTCAATAAAACCGTGTTTCTTCCGTTCTATAAACCCTGCCCTACAAGCCGAACTCTTTCTTTATCTTCTCCACGAGGTCGAGTTTCTCCCATGTGAACAGCTCCACGTCTATGGTCTTCGTCTCGTGATAGTGGCTGGTGAAGGTTTTCTTCACGGTTTCCGACTTACGTCCCATGTGTCCGTATGCCGCCGTTTCGAGATACATCGGCTGGCGCAGCTTCAGCTCTTTCTCGATAGCCTTCGGCCTGAGGTCGAACATATCGCTTATCTTATTGGCTATCTCTCCGTCGCTCATATCCACATGCTTCCTGCCATAGGTGTTTACATAAACGCTCACCGGCTTTGCCACACCGATGGCATAGCTTACCTGCACGAGCATCTCGTCTGCCACTCCCGCAGCAACCATGTTCTTTGCTATATGGCGTGTGGCATAAGCTGCCGAGCGGTCCACCTTGCTTGAGTCCTTTCCTGAGAAAGCGCCGCCGCCATGAGCACCCTTTCCGCCGTAGGTATCTACGATGATCTTTCGTCCCGTAAGACCGGTGTCTCCATGCGGTCCGCCGATAACGAACTTTCCTGTCGGGTTGACGAAATACTTTATGTCATCGTTGAACAGAGCCAACACCTTTTCTCCCAACAGCTCCTTCACTCTCGGAATAAGGATGTTTACCACATCCTCTCTGATCTTTGCCAGCATCGCCTCATCGTCGTCAGAGCCGTCTGCCTTCTTTATGAAGTCATCATGCTGCGTTGACACAACGATGGTGTCTATGCGCTGAGGTATGTTGTCGTCAGAATATTCCACAGTCACCTGGCTCTTGGAGTCCGGTCTCAGATAGGTCATCACCTTGCCCTCCTTGCGTATGTCGGCAAGCACCCTCATTATAAGCTGTGCCAGATCGAGAGAAACAGGCATATAGTTGTCCGTCTCGTTTGTAGCATAGCCGAACATCATACCCTGGTCGCCGGCTCCCTGGTCATAGTCCTCCTCACGGCTAACTCCACGGTTGATGTCATCGCTCTGCTCATGTATGGCAGTAAGCACTCCGCATGAGTCACCGTCAAACTGGTATTCCGACTTGGTATATCCTATTTCCTTTATCGTCTTGCGTGCAATGGTCTGCAAGTCAACATATTCTGAAGAGCGTACCTCTCCCATTATCACAACCTGACCTGTTGTACAGAAAGTCTCAATAGCACAATGTGCCTTATCGTCGTAAGCAAGAAACTGATCGAGCAAAGCGTCTGAAATCTGGTCAGACACCTTGTCTGGATGTCCCTCTGACACTGATTCTGATGTAAATAAGTATGACATAATTTTATTTTTATTTTTTTCTTCCATGATAATGCAACCATCGGGCTGTTTCATCAAGCATCGGTGAACAGTTCCGCCGGGCTGCTGTTTTATCTTTGCAAAGGTAACACATAAAATATTATGCTGCAATTTTTTATATAAATATTTGAACTTTCATAACCATTCAGCCTTACTCAATCCTGTAAGGCTCCATTGCTTATCTACCGCAGCCATACAGCCCGTTTAGTATATTTCAACAGGCTGTTTAACATAAACGAACAATATTATTTGCATAAATAACCATTCTATCTGTATAAATATCCACATTATTCAGCACGTCAAATTACGTCATTTATGGCAAATGCGGCAGGTCTCTGTAAACGCATGATTTTGTCATCATTTAGAAATTCGGTAACTTTCCCATAGAAAGTCCGTAACTTTCTCATAGAAATTCGGTAACTTTCTATTTGAAGTTGATTGGACATCTATTTCTGCTTGCTTCAACATACAATAAAAATCATATCCATCTCATAATTTTCCATACAGGAGATGTACAGCATAATTGTATAAAAATACAGATACACTTTTATCGTTTATAAACGACAAAATAAACAGCTTTTTATCGTCCATAAACGACAAAACAAACAATATTCTATCATTTATAAACAACAATAGAATTCAACATGGTTATTCTGACACTTTTCTACTTATTTATTAAAGGCAATAAAAAGACTCATCCGATATTTGGAGTGATGTAAACAGGAATTTCTGTCCAACACTTATACAAAAAAGCAGTCCGCCCAAGTTCCACGCACCAAGGCAGAACCCAGACGGACCACCTTTATCTTATCTGCTATGCCCGGAGACTACCTTTCCCGTCTCCCGACACGACCATTACCATTACTTCTTTACATCACTTCACAACCTTCTTGCCATTAACAATATACATTCCATGAGGCAAGCTGCTGATACCGGCACCTGTAGCGACACGTCTGCCGTCAAGAGTATAGATACATGTGGCAGAACCGTTGCCTGTCGTCTCTGTACGGATGCCTTCTATTCCTGCGCCCTGACCACTTAACTCAGAAGTCTCGATAATGTTCTCAAACCACTTCCATGTCCCATCGGCCTGATATTTCTCCTTGGCACCGACTGGAACGTATAGATTCCAATCGTAACGGACTGACGGCTTTTCCATATTCAACTCTGGACTGAACGGATTGCCGGTGTCTTCGCCTACATATCCTGGCGGAGTCATGCGATTGCAGTAAATGCTGTAGCCATAGTCATCCCTGAAGCAGAGAGCACCGTATCCTACACTTTCCAGCGTTGAAGGCAAATAAACAATCCTGTCATATTTGCCATACCTGGCATGTGTGCCGCTAAACGCATTGTCTTCAATATCCTTTACCCCTTCTGATATACGTACCGGACCGATGAAACGACATTCACAGAAAGCAAAACTACCAACGGTCTTTATGGTATTAGGTATGACAAAATTCACAAGTGTTGCATTGATGAACATGTCTCCGATTATGCTTTCTACGTTCTTTGGGAACTTGAACTGGCGCAACCGGTATGGATAATATCTTTTATCACCATCCTTATACTCAACCCCCCACGACGGAAACTCCCCTCCTTCTATTTCACAGCCACTCAAGTCCACTGAGGACAGGTTACCCTCGGCAACGCAACGGCGGATGAGATGAAAGTCTTCTGCCGTTATGGTACCTTCCACATACAGGGAGTCTATATACATTGCCTCGTTGCCGAGCATAGACTCCAGTGGCTTACCCGATACGGTAACATTCTTTACACGGTATACGTCGCTGTTCTCTTTAAGACTCCCGAGCTGTGACCATGCTGCATTGGCTGCGTATGCAGTATATGTACCGACTGGAATGTTTACGACAACATCGACAGGAATACCCCAAAAAGCATCAGATGCGACCATGCCAGCACCGTTCAGGTATCTATTAGACACATCTATCCGCTTCAGACAGTCGCAGTCCTTGAATGCGTTTTCACCGATATATATTACGGTAGAGGGTATCTTGATGTATCTGAGATTTGTCTTCTCAAATGCGTGTGCATTGATGAATTCAAGATTCTTAGGCAGTGTGATGTATTGCAGGTTCGTACGAACACCTGAGGAAGATTCTTCAACTGAAGGACAGAAGGCGTATTCTGGAATATACATGTCGGAGAACAATGCCTCGGACATGTCTATACCGGTCAGTCTGCCTTTGGATATTATCTCTTTCAGATTCTTAAAGTTGTAACTTTCTATATTACCTCTCAGTATAAGGGAGTCTACAGTGGAAAGCTCATCATCTGTGAATGTAATCTTCTTTCCGAGCCATTTATCTCCGAAGTCTACCAACTTTACTACCTTGGACATCGAAGGGAGCAAAGACAGTAACGATACCATAACGGCTAAAATCAATCTCTTCATAATAGTACATTTTAATAAGATAAAACATGTGGATAAAATCAGATATTCATTATTACAACAAATATTTGGCTAACCAACGACAAAAATACAATTATTTTCTTACTTTACGTACATCTATAATATTTCCGTTCTCCAACAAAGTTACTTGATAAACGTCTGATAACATATTAGGAATATCTATCATACAGCTTTTTGCTCCTGTTTTTATGTTCGAAGACGAGCGGAGTTCCTTACGCTGTTGTTCCTGACTCTCTTCACTCTCCTGCGAACAGGAGGATAATGCAAGTATACCTAAGATACTTGCAAAAAGGAAAATTTTCTTTTCCATAGTTATTGTTATTTAGGTTAGTAATGTGGTTCCATCGGGATTTTCCCGATGAAACCGTAAAGATTTAAAGTCTATTCTTCAAACGTTCCGCTCAGGTGTCTCCTGTCATAATATAGGTCGATGGTTGTCTTTTCGCTGTCGCCGTCTGTATCAGGAACGTAGAGCGTTGTCTCAGCCGGACCGACGGTCTGGGTGGACTGGTGCATTACATTACCATACTGGTCGCGAATGACAACGGTCATATCAGTTATGGTACTGTCGGACTTGATGGTTACATCATCGCCATCGGATGATACGATTGGAATACCTGAATTGTGTTGACCACAATGTCCTTTCTTATCTACAAGAGAAACTTCTTTTCCCTGCGAAAAACACAAATTAGTTAAAGCAACTAAAGCTAATGTTAATAATGTTCTTTTCATAGTAATTATTTTGTTTTCGTTGACAAAAGTAAGAAAGAAAGCTGAATGCGATTATAAAAACAACTGTGCATTTTCTGTGCATTTACGAGAAACATGTAAATGCACAGAAAATGCACAGTTGTTTTAACAAGGGAAACGTGTATTTAAATAAGATGCGACTACAATGAATTTATTAAATCTTTCCACTTCTTCGCAGTAGGTTCGTCAGAGAAGTTTTTCTTGTATAACCGTCTGCATATTGAATATACTGAGTCCTCAGAACGACATACAAGTTTTGCTATGTCTTTCATCGAAATTCCTATTTTTAACAAGAGACAAACGTGTAATTCTATTTCACTCATCTTTTTGAATTTATACAGACTGGAACTGAACATTGGAAATATCTCATATACTGTTTCTGACAGTAATTGCCAATCAGGAACCATCTTTTTGGAATGGGAGTTCAGAATCTTAATGATGTCTTTATAAATAACAGTAGTTGCAATCTTTTTATCAAGTATGTGGTTTTCTTTATCTTGGTTGGCTCTTCCTTCAAGCATTTTTGCTTCTTTCAAAGACTTTTTATTAAGTTCAAGTCTTTCTTCTAAAGTCTTCTTGTGTCGCAAGAATACAATAGTCAATATGACAACCATCAAAAATAGAATTATCGACACAAATATTGCTTTTACAATAAATGTTCGCTGAGTATTGTTTTCTATTTTCAATTCTGTATTTGTATTTTCTATCAGTGAATAGTTATACAACGCATTGGCATTTGCAGAAGCCCCAACGGGAGTTATCTTTTCAATGGAATCTGTATATTGACTGTATTTTTCAAAGCAAGGAGAGGCGAGAAGTGTACCGTATTGATGTAAAGCCTTTCTGGTCTGCCATTGGTACGCAAACTTTTTACCATAGACATTTCCATATTTCATAACTGAGTCACAAAAAGCTTCTGTATGCTTTGTTTCACCAAGCTTTGAGTATATTTCCATCGCTAAAGAGTAAATGGGACTTACCGACTGCTTTTGTGGATGTGCAAGAGCTATGTTGATATATGTTTTGGCCTTATCCAAATTTCCTCTTTCGTTATACATTGAGGCAAACTGGGAAGCAATCTCTGAAATAATCCTTTCGTTTTTCAGCTTCATGGCTAAGTGCCATGCCTTTTGCAGAAAGATTTCTGTAGAATCAGACTTACCTATAACTTGATAACTCCAAGCAATATTTTCACAATCGTATATACAACGCTCTATTTCACAAGTATTTGTATGTATTTCAAGAGCTTTCTTCTGCCATGGAATGGCTGCTTTGTCCAGCCCCTGCATAGAAAGCAAATACCCCAATTGATAATAACATTGTGCTTTAAGCCGATTATGTTTATCATCAGCATATATATTATGTTTATCGTCAGCATATATATTAAGAACTCTCTGAAAACATTCTATTGCCTGTGGCGTATCATTCAATGAGATATAGATACAGCCTGCACAATACAGAGCCTGGGGTAAAAGATTTTTATCACCGTCTTTTTCAAAATGGTCTACGAGAACTTTTGCTTCTTTGTCATCTGTAAAATTTTCATTTCTTTTTACTTTCTGCTTTATTTTTAGCAAGCGTAGATACCATGATTCGTTATCAGACAGTTGGTCGGTTTTAATTTTTCTGATTAATGTCAATGCACTGTCTGGATTATTATCGCACAACGAGTCGGCAACAACCAGCTCACGAGGATAACTATAACTATGACTGTTTCCACATGAATTACTGATACTGAATATTAGTGCAACGACAATAAATAATACTGCTCTTAGTATTTTGCTATAAAGGGAACTGGCTGACATACTCTTGATTTTCTCCATTATTATAAAAGGACCATTATCTAAAATACTCCTTCAGTTGTGCGGCAAGCGTGGCGAGCTGCTCTATATTACCGTTACCATAGCGCTGCCATACCTGCTGACAAGGCTTAAGCAATGGAGTTATCATAAACTCGTTTCTGTTGAGATAGGGGTCGAGAAGTTGGAACACATCCATAACATCCACTACGACAGACGTCTTTATGCCTAACAGCATGGCAAGGTCATGCACCTCGGGAGTGTCGCCTTTCATAGTGGCAGGAATAAGACGGAAATAAAGGTCGAGGATAAGGATGAGCATGACAGGCATCAGTCCATCGCACTTAGCTATTGGACGGAAGTCTGCCTCAAAGGTGTCTGCCGTCTCCACACCATCATAGAAATCGGAACTATTGGAGAAACCGACCATGCTCCTTACCATATTAGCAGCCCTGGAAAGACGCTTCGGCTTGTCGGCATAACGCTCCCACAGACGCTTTAGCGTCGGTGTGGCAGCATTGCGCAATTCGAACATCTTTTCATACATAAACTGAGGCGCAAGATGAAGCTCCATACACAGCTCCACCATCCGTCTGCTGTACATGGGTTTTATCCCTACAGGCTTCTGCTGATACAGCTGCATCAGCAACACCCAATAATCATCTTGCCATAAAGAATTGCTTGCCATAGAAATGTTGTTTCTGCAAACTTACATATTTTTTATTAAAAAAGCAAACATTGCAACGTTTCATCTATACTTTGCTATAAAAGTATCATTATTTTTTGTATCTTTGCCACAAAACTATTTTTCGTATGAAAACAAACTATCAACTAAGATACGCCTCTAATCCTGTTGACGCAAAGAACTACGACACGAAGAGGTTACGCGATGACTTCCTTATAGAAAGACTTTTTGCCGATGATGAGGTGAACATGGTTTATTCCATGTACGACCGCATGATTGTCGGCGGTGCCATGCCTAAAGCTGAAGAACTGAAGCTCGAAGCTATACCACCACTGAAGGCTGACTATTTCACAACACGACGCGAAATAGGAGTATTCAACGTTGGCGGAAGCGGATATATCATGGTTGGAAAAGAAAAGTTCAAGCTTAACTTCAAAGAAGCTCTCTATATAGGCAGAGGTGACAGGGAGGTGGTGTTCGGAAGCGACAATGCCGAAGAACCTGCCAGATTCTACTTCAACAGCACTACAGCCCACAAGGAATATCCTTGCAGAGTGGTTACAAAGAAAGATGCCTTGGTGGCACACATGGGCTCATTAGAGACAAGCAATGAGAGAAACATCAACAAGATGATTGTCTCACAGATATTGCCAACGTGCCAGCTGCAGATGGGTATGACGGAACTGATGCCGGGAAGCGTATGGAACACCATGCCGGCACATGTACACAGCAGACGAATGGAGGCTTATTTCTATTTTGAAGTGCCTGCCGGACAGGCTGTTTGCCACCTGATGGGAGAACCAGAGGAGACAAGACATATATGGATGAAGAACAACCAGGCGGTGCTCTCGCCGGAATGGAGCATACACTCTGCTGCCGGCACTCACAACTATACCTTTATATGGGGTATGGGAGGTGAGAACCAGGACTACGGCGACCAGGACTTCTACGACATCAACGAACTGAAATAATGATTATAACCAATTTAAATAAAATAAAGTATGGATACATTTTCTAAAAATTTCTCCCTTGAAGGCAAGGTAGCCCTCGTCACGGGAGCAGCCTACGGCATAGGCTTTGCCATTGCAGAGGCTTACGCCAAGGCTGGAGCAAAGATTGCTTTCAACTGTCGTTCACAGCACCACATGGATCAGGCTCTCGCCGACTATAAGGCTAAGGGTATTGAGGCTAAGGGCTATATCTGCGACGTTACTAAGGAGGAAGAGGTTCTGAAGATGGTTGCTGACATAGAGAAAGAGCTCGGCACTATCGACATCCTCGTAAACAACGCAGGTATCATCAAGCGTATTCCTATGACAGAAATGTCGGTAGAGGACTTCCGTCAGGTTGTAGACATCGACCTCAACGCTCCGTTTATCGTATCAAAGGCTGTAATTCCTGGTATGATAAAGAAGGGACACGGCAAGATTATAAATATCTGCTCTATGATGAGCGAACTGGGTAGAGAGACCGTTTCTGCATATGCTGCCGCTAAGGGTGGCTTGAAGATGCTTACACGTAATATCTGCTCTGAGTTCGGCGAGCACAACATCCAGTGTAACGGTATCGGTCCTGGCTATATAGTTACTCCTCAGACTGCTCCTCTTCGTGAGCGTCAGGCTGACGGAAGCCGTCATCCGTTCGACAGCTTTATCATCAGCAAGACTCCTGCTGCACGTTGGGGTACTCCAGAGGATCTTATGGGTCCTGCTGTATTCCTTGCTTCTGATGCCAGCGATTTCGTTAACGGTCATGTGCTGTATGTTGACGGTGGTATCTTGGCTTACATCGGCAAGCAGCCTTGATTATCATAGAACTTCCATAAAATACCTTTTATATTATGCGGTACATGAATCCATGTACCGCATTTTTATTACACCTTATTAAGCCCTAATGACCGATTCGGGTTAAAAAATTAAAATCCCCAACCATAGTATAACCTATAGCTGGGGATTACTATTTTAAACTATTATCCTCGCTTTAAGCTCCAAACTACTTAATGACCGATTGGGGTTAAACGAGAACGACAGTTCCGTTTTTTTTATTCCTGTGGCAACATCATAACCTTAACGTAGTTCTTGCCTACGATGTTGTCCTTTACATACTTAGCAACAGATGCTGGAGTAAGAGCCTCTACAAGCTTCTTGTAGTCTGTGTCCTTATCAACACCAAACTCATCGAAGTCTGTTACAACACCCATCCAATAGCTGTTAGTCTTCAGTCTGTCTTCATACTGCTTGATCAGCAAGTCCTTTGTCTTGTTCAGCATGTCTGCATCAACAGTAGTGGCAAGCTTCTCAAGCTCTTCGCACATGATCTTGACAGCAATGTCTTTCTTCTCAGGCTTAACAGGGCAGTAGCCATATATAGCGTTGAATGGCTTGTCGCCACCGAGCTGTGCAAATCCGGCAGCCTGTGCTGAGTAAGCAGCACTCTGCTCCTCACGGATCGTCTTCAGATAAACCATGTCGAGAACCTGTCCTGCTGCGTCAGCCTTGATAGAATTGTCGAGAGACCATGGTGTGGTATTGTTATACCAGAACATGTAGATATTAGACTTTGGAGTCTCCTGCTTGCGATAGAATGTGTTGTCAACACTTCCCTTTGCATATACAGAGTATGGCTTCCAGTTTTCTGTTACATACTTCTTGCCCTTCTTGATAGAAGGCAGAGAAGCTATGTACTGCTCGATATACTGACGAACGAGAGTCTCGTCGAAGTTACCAACGATAGTGAATGTGAAGTCAGCAGCATTTGCTGTACGCTCCTTTGCAATCTGCAGGATGCGGTCGTAGTTAACCTTATCGATGTCGCTCTCCTCAAGAGACATATAATATGGGCTGTGAGCATGTAGAGTATACTGCAAAGAGTCGCTGAGTGCGCTTTCTGGAGAAAGGGCCTTGTTCTTGAGAGCAAGCTTGTACATGTTGAGAACAGAAGCTATAGACTGCTCGTCCTTCTTGATGTCAGTGAAGTAGAGATAGTTGAGCTGGAACATTGTCTCCATATCCTTTGGAGTACAGCTTCCTGATGTATACTCATGCAACTTAGTGAGGTGGAGATCAACATTGGCATTCTTACCGGCAAGAACCTTCTGCAACTCTGTTGCTGTGAAGTTTCCAAGACCGCTGCTACCAATGATAGCATCGAACATATCAAGGTTTACACGGTCGTTGAGACCATAGAGAGAAGAACCTCCCTTTGAAGAACCCTGCATAATAACTTCACCTTCCTTAAGGTTTGTCTTCTTCAACAATACACGTGCGCCGTTGCTAAGAGTAAGCTCCTTGTAACCGAACTTCTTGCCTTCCTTCTCAGAAACGATCTTACCAGGCTTAGGCATGTTTGCAATAAGCGGCTCCTGCTTTACATTGTCCACGTATGCCTCAACCTTCTCTGCACGTGCCTCATCGTAAGCCTTCTTGAGACTTGCCTCTGTAGGATAAACAAGACCTTCCTTCTCTGTATTGGTGTTGAAGATAACCACGTTAGAGTCGTTGATGCTGATAAGCTGTGACATATTAGAGTTTATAATCTCTACAGGCAACATAGGAACAAGCTGCTGCATAAGCTGATATTTCTGCTCGATAGACATCAATGGCTCGTTCTCGAGATAGTTGCTTGCACATGCACGACCAAATACATCATTGTTGATCTTGTCGCGGTTAGTGTACTGCTTCTCAAGGCTGCTCAGATAGTCAGCCTTTGCACGCTCATACTCTGTAGCTGTGAAGCCATACTCTACGGCACGCTTAGCCTCGCGTGTGAGTGCCTTCAATGTCTCCTCTGTCTTACCTTCCTTAGGCATAGCATAGAATGTGAAGGCATCCTTTGTCTTTGCAAAGATATAGTTGCCTGCATAACCAGCTGCCATAGCGAATGGTGCATCCGGCTTAAGAGCCTCTTCCTGGAAGCGAGCGCATATCATAGAGCTTGCCATATCCTTTACATAGTCCTCAAGAAGGTATGACAAGTAAGCTTTCTCTTCCTCTGGAGTGCTCTCAGACTTGAACATCATCTGTATGCTGTTTGTCTGCTCCTCCTTGTCCTTGTCTACTATGATGATAGGCTGTGGATTGTCTGGCACCGGCTCAAGCTCTACCTTTGCAGGGTTCTCTGGATTCTTTATGTCTGAGAACATTTCCTTGATTTTTGCTACAGTACGGTCTACATCAATATCACCGATAACGATGATAGCCTGGTTTGTAGGATGGTACCACTTCTCATAATAATCGCGAAGTGCCTTTGGCTTGAAGTTGTCGATGACAGACATCAGACCGATAGGATAACGCTTTCCATACTTACTTCCCGGATATAGCTTCTCAAGGTTACGCTCAAACATACGGCTGCTTGCCGATGTGCGCAGACGCCACTCCTCATGGATAACACCACGCTCCTGGTCTATTTCCTTAGGATCGAGAGTAAGGTCGTGGCTCCAGTCTTTCAAGATAAGCAGACAAGAGTCGAGAGCTGCAACACCACGTGTTGTAGGCACATTGTTAATGTTGTATACAGTCTGGTCGATAGATGTATAGGCATTGAGGTCACCACCGAACTGCACACCGAGTGAACGTGTGTATTCTATCACACCGTTGCCAGGGAAATTCTTTGTTCCATTGAAACACATGTGCTCAAGGAAGTGGGCAAGACCACGCTGGTTCTCCTCCTCCTGGAGTGAACCTACTCGCTGGGCAATGTAAAAGTTTACACGCTTTTCCGGATAACCGTTGTGACGAACATAGTAAGTCAAACCGTTTTCCAACTTTCCCATCTTGACCGCTGGATCAGTAGGAATTGGCTGCATCATAGGATTTCCTTCCTGTGCGTTTACTGAAACTACACCAGAGAAAACCAAAGCTGCAAACACTAAAAGTTTTCTTATCTTCATATTTTTAATAATTAAATAAATATTTATTTCGATATTAGAATGTGTCTTACTCTTTTATACTTAAGGCTTTTTTATTTTTCACCTTACAAAAGTAGACATTTTACAAATACAATACGAGTAAACCCAGGTTTTTACTACATCAAAAATTGAATTAATAACATATTTTAATATTTAGAGCCCTCTATCAAAGAAGATAAAGGGCTCTTTATTAGTTATTTTCATCTAAGCAGACGCTTACTGAAATATCTTACAGGATACCATACAGCTATGAATCCTACCAATATTACCGTGAAGAATATTACTGCCACATCTTCTGGATGAACACTTACCGGATAGGCATCAACAACGAAAGTACCACTCGACTGTCCGAGAGCTACAAGACCGAACTGCTGCTGCAACCAGCATAACAACAGTCCTACGAGTATTCCTACTACGGCACCGAATACAGATATCAGTCTTCCTTCAAACAAGAAAATCTTTGTTATCTGTCGGTCGGTGGCACCCAGATTGCGCAAGGTCACCACATCATCCTTCTTATCTATTATAAGCATTGATATGGAACCAATGATGTTGAAACTCGCCACGATGAGGATGAAAGTGAGGAAGATGTATGCTATAAACTTCTCCACCTGCATTATGCGAAACGTGTCCTGCTGCTGCTCATAGCGGTCGAGCACCTTGAATCTGTTGCCAGCTATGCTCTGCATCTCGGCTTTCACCTTGTCGAGGTCACTGCCATTCTTCAAGCGGATTTGCAAAGACGACAGCATGCCCTGCTGTTCAAAGAGGGTGCGGGCAAAGGATATAGGAGCTATGACGTGGTCCTTGTCGTATTTTCCCTGCTTTACCATAAACACCGAACCAGGAGAAATAAGAGAGTCAACAACAAAGCCGTCGGTAGGATTCGCCATGTCGAGCTGACCTATCTTCCTTGGAGCATAAATCATAAGACTGCCGTCCCAGTTGGCATTCATGCCGAGTGTTTCGGCAAGTCGAATACCTACAGTGCCGAAGTTGAGATTTGCGGCATGAAGAGAGAAGTTCTCGTTGCCATACAAAATCTCGTCAATACGCGACATACGCTCGAAGTTGTCATCCACTCCCATAAGGGTTATCATGGTCTGCCTACCCTTATATATGGCAAGGGCCTGATCCTTTACACACTCTGACGTTACTTCCACTTCAGGCAGAGTCTTTATCTTCGCCAATGCCGGGTCATCGGCTGGAGCCGTCTTTCCTACCACTGGCACTACCTCAAGCTGCGGGTCGAACGAAGTGAAGAAGGTAGCCACCAGATCATGAAAGCCATTGAATACGCTGAGCGTAACGACAAGAGCCATCGTAGCCACAGCCACTCCTACCCCACTTATACCGCTTATTATATTAATAGCGTGGGTGCTCTTCTTTGAAAAGAGGTATCTCCGCGCTATGTAAAAAGGAAAATTCATAACCCTTTATTTCTTCAGAAGCTCATCTATATGCTCTATATAGTCGAGAGAGTCATCTATAAAGAAGCGCAGTTCGGGTATTATACGAAGCTGGTTGCGCACTCTCTGTCCAAGGTCGTAGCGCACCGTCTTCTCGTTCTTGCGTACATTCTCTATTATCTCCTCGCCTCTTTCAGAAGGGAAGATACTGAGATATGCGGTGCAGATACTTAAATCCGGACTTACCTTCACCCTTGTTACTGACACCATCACACCGTGCATGGCACGCGTCTGACTTTGGAAAATGAGACTTAGTTCTTTCTGAAGCAATCTTGCTATACGGTTTTGTCTTGTTTCTTGCATATTGTCCTTTAAATTACTTTTTATACTAATGTTCGTACAAAATTAATAATAATAGAAGAAACACACAAATTAATAAAGAAAAAGCATGATATAAAGTTGTTGAAAACGTGTGGAAAACCATGTTGATAAAGTGTGTCTTATCCACACACATAACCGGGGCAATACCGGACAAGTGGATATCCACACACTTATAAACAAGCTTTTCAAAACTTTTCCACCCTTTTTCATCAACAAAAGATATAAACTTATTATCTTTGCACCAAATGTGTATAATGTGGATAAACTATGTTTAATGCTGAAACTCAACAAATAGAGACATTAATAACTTGTTGAAAACACAATTATAAATGTTGATAAACAAATAGGCAAGAAAAACATATAAAAGTTATAAACATATCCACGGCACATCATACTATACATACTTTATTTTAAAATTAAAAACAATAAAAGATTATAATAATATGAATGTGGATAAAAAGTGGATTGACAAAGGTTATATAGATGAACCTGTCAAAGAGAACATAAACCTGCAGGACGAAATAAGAAAACTCTGCAAGGAAAAGAATGCTGTAATATTGGCACATTATTACACTACGGGAGACATACAGGAAGTGGCAGACTTCATAGGTGACTCGCTGGCACTTGCACGCAAGGCGGCAGATACGGATGCCGACATTATAGTAATGTGTGGAGTGCATTTCATGGCGGAGACATGCAAAATCCTGTCTCCGGAAAAAGTTGTACTCTGTCCAGACCTTAATGCAGGATGCTCGCTTGCTGACTCTTGCAAGGCGGAGGACCTGAAGAAATACAAGGAGGAACACCCGGGATACAAGGTGGTAAGCTATGTGAACACTACGGCTGCCGTGAAGGCTCTTACGGATATTGTTGTAACAAGTGGCAACGCTAAGAAGATAGTAGACACCTTCCCGAAGGACGAGAAGATTATCTTCGGCCCTGACTATAACCTCGGCTCGTATATAAACAGCGTGACGGGAAGAAACATGCTGCTGTGGAACGGTGGCTGTCATGTGCATGAACGCTTCTCTGTACCTGATATTGTAAGACTGAAAAAGGAACACCCTGGGGCTGAAGTGCTTGTTCATCCAGAGTGTAAAGGACCGGTTGTGCAGCTTGCAGACGTGGTAGGCTCTACTGCAGTATTGCTGAAGCATGCAATAGAGAGCGACACAAAGGAATTCATCGTGGCTACAGAGGCTGGCATCCTGTATGAAATGACAAGAAAATGTCCGCAGAAGACATTCATCCCTGTACCGCCTGAAGTAAGCGAAGGAGGAGCAGGATGCTCATGCAACGAGTGTGACTATATGAAGATGAACACTCTGCGCAAGATATATAATGCTTTGAAATATGAATGGCCCACAGTAGAGGTGGCTGACGATATAGCCAAGGATGCCGTTAAGCCTATAGAGAAAATGCTCGAACTCTCATAATGCCGCTTATAACGTTCATAATTCCGTACTACAACCTTCCTCTCGCATTGGTGAAAGAGTGTGTGGACAGTATCATACAGCTGCCACTTGACAGGAAGGAAAGGGAGATAATTGTAGTGGACGACGGCTCTACGCTTTCGATAGAGAAGAATTTGGATGCCGCCTATGAAGGAATTGTGTATATAAGGCAAAAGAACGGAGGACCGGGAGCGGCAAGGAATGCTGGCATAGAGAAAGCCACAGGAGAGTACATTCAGTTTGTTGACGGAGATGACCGTCTTGTGGCTGATAACTATGCCTGTTGCATAGACAAACTGAGGGAGTTATCGCCGGACATGCTTATGTTTAACTGGACATACGGAAAAGCAAGGCATGGAGAATGCAGATGGGAAGGACCTGTGAGCGGAGCTGCATACATGAGGGCAAAGAATCTGCGTGCTGTAGTATGGGCATACGTATTCAGAAGACAACTCGTTGAAAATATTCGCTTCACACCGAATATTTATCATGAAGATGAAGAATTCACCGCCCGTATCGTTTTAAAGGTAAAAACTCTCTTCTTTACGTCTTGTGAGGCTTATTTCTATCGCTTGCGGCAGCAGTCTATTACCACAACACGCAATGACAGCCTGCATATAAACAAGAGGCTCGACAACATGGAAATGGTAATAAACAATCTTTTTAGGGATGCTGAACGGCTGCAGGGAGAAGAGAAACAGGGAATGGAGAGGCGTGTGGCACAGCTTACCATGGACTATATCTTCAATGTGGCAAGACTCACACGGTCGGCTGCCGAGTTGGAGAAAAGAATAAGCAACCTTAGAAAATCACGACTTTATCCACTGCCCAATAAGAGTTATACACATATATATATATTATTCCGTACTGTCACGAACACACGTTTGGGAAGGCGTCTTCTCATTCTTGCTGTTTCTTTGTTGAACTATAAAAGATAAATAGCATTATGCATATATTGGAATTGCCATCTTTCTTTCCGCCGTATGGAGGACTGTTCTGTATAGATCAGAGTGTGGCTCTGCAAAGACAGGGCAACACAGTCCGTGTGGCGGCTAATGTTAATCTCAGTGCCCGTCTGTCGCCTGTTACATATCTCTTTGCTCACACCAAACCATATATGCTGGAGATGAGAGGTATTGAGGTTATGAGGAAAGAGCTTAGGGGTATTCCTTTCTCTTTGAAGAAATGTTCATGGCATTGGGTGAAAACCACACAAGAGCTTGTGGATAAGTATGTGGAAAAGTATGGAAAGCCTGATATAATACATGCCCACTGCTGTAAATGGGCAGGGTATGTGGCAATGAAATGTAGTGAGAAATACCATGTTCCGTATGTAATAACGGAGCATCTTCCATATATGATATTGGCTGAAGAATTTGGAAAGGAAGGGGCTGACGCATGGCAGCTTCCGTATTTGAAGGAGGCTTACAAAAAGGCTTCTATGGTAATACCTGTATCGGAGGAACTTGTTGACGACATTGCTTGCTTTATAGGCAAGGACTATAAATGGAAGTTTATATCAAACACCATAGATATTGACTTCTTTGCTTATAGAAAAAGGGATAGTTGGAAAGGCAGACCGTTTGTACTTTGCTGTGTTGCTGACTTCGTTGTACGTAAGGGTTATGACGTTATGCTCGCCACTATAAAGAATTTCGTATCCAGATACGGTATTGAAGTAAAGATTGTCATTGCCGGCAATAATACAGATTCAAAGGGAATGAAGGAACTTGTGGAAAAGTATGGGCTTACGGCGTGTACGGAACTGTGTGGAAAAGTAGACAAGTATGGCGTACGGGATGTTCTTTACAGGAGCGACTGTTTCTTCTTTGCCACCCGTAGTGAGGTGCAGCCGCTCGTTGTTCTTGAGGCAATGAGTACGGGAATGCCTGTTGTAACGACAGAAGCTGTGCCACGTAGTGAGCGTATCAATGGCGGATGTTTTGTTGGTGGTATTGACAAGGTGGAAGAACTAAGAGACCTCCTTTACCATGTATATAATATAGAGGACTTTGACGGAGTGTCTGTTTCTAAGGCAATAGCAGATCTTGCATCGCCGGAGAAGGTGGGTAAGCAGCTCACAGGATTATTTAAAGAGTTGTGTGAAGAGTTTAAGGGTGCAGAATAGTTTTCTTGAGAGCAATGCACTGTTCCATATAAGGTTGTTGGACATTATAAGTCTGGTAACCTTTATCTTTTTGTTTTCCACTACATTCCACGTCTTACTATATTTGTAGGCTTCGTCTCGGAGTGTTTTGTCTTTGCTTCTGAAAGAATGCATATAGAGGGCAAATACTTTTTCTGAGAAGAATTCTTTTGTTCTTGGTGTGTCTATATTGTATTTTCTTGCAAGATGATAAGAGAGGGACGTTGTCTGTCTGACGAACAAAAACTGTCTTCTTTCGTTAGGCTGGAAGGTTATAGAGTTATGTCCTATACTGTAGTTGAGCGTCACGTCGGGTATGTAGACTACAGTTCCTTTCATGGCAAGCATGAAGGTTAGTTGCAAATCCTCGCAGCCGTAATCCTTGTTGCGAAACAGTTCTGGGTTTTCAAAATAGCATTTTCTTATTGTTTCTGCACGATAGAGTGAGGTGCATGTGTGGATAACCGGTGCTTTTGTCTGTGTAACGATAGCTTCAAGAAGATTCTTTCCGCTTTTCTTGTATGCTGCGGAAGGTGTAAATGGTGTTCTCTTTGTCTTTTGTGTCTTTTCGTCATAATACTGCCAGTTGGTGTGGACGAGAGTTACGGAAGGGTCCTCTTCCATAATACATGCTTCCTTTTCAAGTTTTTCGTCGTCTATCCAGAAGTCGTCTCCTGCACAGTCTGCTATATATTTGCCTTTACATTCAAGCAGACAGTCGTAATAGTTGTTTTGTATTCCTTTGTTTTCTGCCTTGGGCATAAGGCGGATAATATGTGGATAACGTTGTGCATAATTCTCACAAACGCTTCGTGTGTTGTCTGTAGAGCAGTCTTCTCCTATTATTATTTCTATTGGCAGATGGCACTTTTGTGCGAGTATGGAGTTGAGGGTTCTGCCTATCGTATCCTCCTGGTTGTATGTTGTTACTATTACGGATATCTTGTCTTCCATTATTTTCTGTAGTCTTTGTTTACGAATACTCCAAGTTTATATATATTAATGAGTGGAATTACGGGACGGTTGCCTATAAGATTTCTTTTTATTGTTTCTCTGAATATGTTGAAGATGAAGTGGAAAGTGTATTTGAACTTCATCCTTTCCAGTTTCTCCGACATTCTTATAACTCCAGAATAGCCTTTCAGATCTTCTTTAAAAGTATACAGAGTGTCCATGCCTTCTTCCATCTTGCTTATGAACTCAGGGTTTGTTTCAAGGTCGTCAAGCAGGATTGGATTGTCTATATGGAGTATTGGAATATTCTGTTCCTTCAGTTGTTTGCCCCAGAACACATCTTCATATCCGTATTTTCTGAATCGTGTGTCGAAAGGGATATTGAGGATAATCTCTCTCTTTACGATAAAGTTTGATGTATTGAAGTTGTTGTAAGGTTTTGTCTGCCTTTCCTTTGCCGTATTGTGCTTCTCGTATTTCCTCTCCATGCAGTAGCGTATGTTGTTTGCATATTGTGAGTCATCATCAGGGATATGCAGTCCGCCACATGCTATACTGATGTCTGTCAATCCTATATAGTTTTGTATAAAGTTGTTGTTGTTTATGTTGCGGTCACTGTCGAGAAACAGACAATATTCATATTGTGCTTGTTGTGCAAGGAAATTTCTTATGACAGCCCTGCCTGAATTATGTTCCCTTATTATATATCTGCAGCATGGAATAGTATTTATTATGCTATTTCTGCTTATTATGCTTTTATCTGTAGATCCATCGTCAGCTACGATAATCTCGTATTTGAAATCATCGTCCTTTATATTCTCTGCTTGTTCTTGAAGCCGTTTAACAAAGCTTACGCACTCATTGTTGTATGAGGGTAATAGTATAGACAAGGATTTTATCATGATAAAACTGTATAGATTACTTTATTGTTAATGGATAATTGCGCCCTATATATATAATAAGGTGAATTTAGTTAATGACGGCAATCTTGCATACCGTTCCGCTTTCTCCGGTCTCCGTGGCAGTATTTACCATATATATACCACTTGCGACACGTTTTCCTTTCAAGTCTCTTCCGTCCCATTGGAATGAGCCTCCCGTACTTCTGCCTTGTGCTACAAGTACTCCATTTGTGGTAGTTATCTTCACATCGGCATTGAAAGAAAGTCCTACAACAGTGATGAGTCCTGTGTAATCAGGCTTTACAGGATTTGGATATGCCCATACATTATCCTTGTCCATTTCGTCGAATGTCTCTGTTGCGTTGCTGTTTACTGAGCATAATCCTTTGTCGGTGCCTATATATACGACTCCTGTTTTAGGGTCTATTGCTATATAGGTTATATAGTTTGAAAGCAGACTGCATTCTTCTGCAAGAAAGTGTGCTTCCTGTACCATATTGTCATTGCTTATCACGTAAACGCCATTCTTTGTGGTGCCTACCCATTTACGGTTTGCATTATCTACGGCAATACAGGTTATGTCGACTCCAGACAAGAGATAATCGGCATAGTTGGTACCGTCGTTGCGTGGCACTTTTACCTGATAGAAACCCTTTGACGGATCTTGCTGGTATTCATCCGTAAGGAGTAATGCACCACCTGTACATGAAACCCAAATGTTGCCTTCTTTATCTTCTGTAACCTGTCTTACCTGGTCGTATCCTTGTATTTTCGTTCCGTCTTCGTTTGTGAAGTTATTATATTTATATAGGTGCTTTAAATCTGCGGAATAGCAGAATACGGAATGGTTATAGAATCTGCCGTTTGAGAACCATATACGGTTGTTTCTGTCATATCCCATGAATTTGGCATTCACAATGTCATCGTTGCTTGGTTGCACTTCAGGCTTTGACCATCCGTTTTTTGAAGAGTATGTTAAGATAGCATTGCCTGTAGGTTGAAACAATGCCACCCATAGATTGTTGGAATTGTCGAAAAACATGGAAGTGACGATTTCATAGTTTCTTTTTGCATTGTCGTCAGCATCTTTATCATTTGCCACATCTTTGAATGTTGTTATAGGACTGTTCTTGTCATTGAAATGGTTGATTACTTTACCGTCATAGAATTCATATAAGCCGGTTTGTGCTCCTGCCATCAGGTGCTTTTCGTCCAAAGGGTCAATGGCAATACATATAATGTCTTTATAGTTAACACCGTATTTCTCCCCTATTCCTTTGTTGTCATATACATTCCATGAATATTCTGAAGGATTGAATATCTGTATCGCTGCAGGATTGTTTTCGTCCCAGTCTCCACCGTTGCAGGCATACAGCTTTCCGTTGTGTATCTTCATGAATCCAAAGGTGTTGTAGGCTGGGCTTACAGGATTTATGTCTTGTTTAATAACTGTCTTTGTTCCGTCTGTACCTGTAGTATATGCTTGAAGCTTGTTGTCGCTCTGGTTTGACCAGTAGCATTTATTGGTCTTGTCGTATGTGTAATATTGTGTATACCCTTCTTCCGTAGTGATGTTTATATCATTGGCATGGCTGAAAGAGACGTTATCTGAAGTTTCTTTCCAGTTTGCAGGATTGAGAAGGTTGTCTGTTGTTGTGCCTTTGAAGCGGCCTGTAGATGTTTCTATATATATATTGTTTCCGCTGAAAGCGCAGTTATATACGGTCTTTCCTATATTGTATGTCTCTCTTATAAGTCCTTCCGCCATATCAATTTCTATGAGTCCGAAGGCTGTACACAGATATGCTTTATTGCCGTTGATGACAATGTTGAAGATAGTCTTGTCAACAGTCATCGACTTATTGTAATAGTCTGATATGTTTATTACGTTTGCCTTGTTGTCAAGCAAATCTATATTATTGTTGTCGTATACTATGATAAGTCTTTTGGCAGCGTTGTTCCATGCTATTCTTGATATGGTACAATCACTTAGTGGGTATATCTTATCATATGTTGTGATGCTTCCGTCATTGACGTTATATGAGAAAAGTCCGCCGGAGCTGAGCACATAGACTATTTTTCCGGCAGGTTCAATGTCGGTTATATTGCCGTAGGCCATGTATGCCTTCCAGTTGTCGAAAGATGCGGCATTGGCGTTTATGGCCAATACTGATAAGTATGTAAGTATTGTTATAAAGAGTTTGTGCATATCGAATATATATAAGTTTCTATATATATAACTGAAACCTTTGCTTATTATTGCTATTATACCTTAGATTTAAGATAATTAGCGAATTTTTCTACTGCTAATGCACGGTGCGAGATTTTGTTTTTTATCTCATGTCCAAGTTCCGCAAAGGTCTTGTCGTAGCCTGTCGGCTGGAAGATTGGGTCGTAGCCGAAACCTGTTTCTCCTCTCTTTTCCTTTATAATATCGCCGGTGCAAATACCTTCAAAGAGCAATGCTTCTGCTTCTTCTGTTTTATTTGTGGTATTTGTGTCTTGCTTTTTATCGGTATTGGGATATGTGTCTTCAGCAGAAATATAGGCTATAACGGTGCGGAACCGTGCTTTTCTGTTCTCTTTATCTTCAAGTTCATGTAGAAGTTTGCGCATGTTAGCTTCGCTGTCGTGTCCTTCGCCTCCGGCATATCGTGCAGAATATACTCCTGGTGCACCGTTTAAAGCATCAACTTCCAAACCTGTATCATCAGCAAAAACGCTGATGCCATATTGGTTGTAGATATATTCAGCCTTTATCTTGGCATTTTCTTCGAGTGTGGTTCCTGTCTCCGGAATATCCACGTGACAGTTTATGTCGTTTAGAGACAATACTTCAAAATTCTCGCCGAGAATTTCTTTTATCTCGGCGAGTTTGTTCTTATTGTTTGTTGCAAAGACTATTTTCATTGTTTTTTAATTGAAAAAAAGATGATTAGAAAATACTATCTTTTATGAGTTATCTTCGTTATTTCCGATATTATTGTTCTTTTCCTTCTTCTTCTTTACATTAACCTTTATAGGGTCGAATCCTTCGCCGAATACGCCTTGTACACTACTTTGACTAACAAAGGCTTTAGGGTCTATCGACTTGATAATGCGGAAGATGATAGGACTTTCCCTCTTCTTTGCCATAAGGCAGATTACTTTCATAGGATGGCCAGAGAACCATCCGTGACCGTCGAGGATGGTCATGGTGTGGTCGGTTTGCTTTGCTATGGCATTGGCTATCTCCTGATGGTGTTTGGAGAAAATCATAAACTGTACAGACTGCCGTTGCCAGCTCATTACAAAGTCAAGCATGTTACATTCTATGAACATCGTACACAGACCGAACACAACCTTTTGGCAACGTACAGGGAAAGGACCGAAAGAGTCTACGGCAAGACAGCTGCCGATGATGACAAGGTCTACCATGATAAGTCCCTTGCCGAGCGATACGTTGTAGTACTTGTTTACCACAGCCGCAATGATGTCTGTACCTCCTGTACTACCGTTGCTGAGGAATACTATAGCGAGTGCCGTACCGGTGAGCATACATCCTATGATAAGCGACATGAAGTCGTTACCCTCTCCCATAAGCTTATAAAATGTGCCGTCGGGCATCTCCACAATCTTCTGTGCCAGGTCGAGCATTATGGTAACTGCAATGGTGGCATAGATGGTTTTGGCAAGGAACTTCAGTCCGAGTTCCTTTAGTGCTGCCACAATGAGCACGGCATTGATGATGAAGAAGGTCCATTGTACAGGGAACTTGGTGGCATAGAAAATGATGGCTCCTATACCGGCGATACCTCCGGTTACAATTTCGTACGGCAACAAGAAAACTGTGAATCCGAATGTGTAGAGCATGAGACCGAGTGTTATATTGAAATAATCTCTCGTTTCTCGCATTAACATTCTTCCTGTTTCACTTTTAAAGAAAGAATTTAACCGGTTGTTGCTGTTTCCTCTTTGAGTTGTAGCATTGTTGCTGATGTCTGTCATAGCGATAAGGTGTGTTATTTTGAATAATATAAAAGTTAGTATTTAATAGCAGAAACTCCTTCTCCAACTGTACGAGACAGATGGAGAAGGGGATTATTGAGTGTTTTATTTAATTACGATGTTTACAATCTTCTTCGGCACGACGATTACTTTTATCACCTGTTTGCCTTCAAGATACTTCTGGCTTCTCTCGTCTTCGAGTACTTCCTTTTGTATTGCATCGTTCTGTGCGTCGGCAGGGAATTTCTTCTGATAGCGTGCCTTGCCGTTGAAAGATACTGTGAGCTGTATCTCGCTCTCTATGAGATATTTCTCGTTAAACTCTGGCCAGGTAGCATCGCAGACTGTTCCTTCGTTGCCAAGCTGGTGCCACAGCTCTTCTGCAATATGCGGAGCGAATGGAGCGATAAGCACCACTACATCCTGCAGCAACTGCTTGTTGTGGCATTTCAGCTGCTGAAGTTCTCCGACGCAGATCATAAATGCTGATATACTTGTGTTGTATGAGAAGTGCTCAATATCGAAAGTAACCTTCTTTATAAGCTTATGCACGCTCTTCAACTGCTCAGGAGTAGCCTCTTCATCATTAGGAAGGAACTGTCCGTCACGGCTATGGAAGAGTCCCCAAAGCTTCTTCAGGAAGCGGTGGCAACCGTCAATACCGTTGGTGTCCCATGGCTTGCTTGCTTCAACAGGACCGAGGAACATCTCATAGAGACGCAGCGTGTCGGCACCGTATTTCTCTACAATCATGTCCGGATTGACTACGTTGAACATGCTCTTTGACATCTTCTCTATAGCCCATCCACATGTATATTTACCGTCTTCGAGTATGAACTCTGCATTCTTGTACTCTGGTCTCCAGTTCTTGAAAGCCTCTATGTCGAGAACATCTCCATGCACGATGTTCACATCAACATGGATAGGAGTAACCTCGTATTGGTCTTTCAGCCCGAGACTTACAAATACAGGTGCCTTGGAATGGTCGTCAGAGTTGATGCGGTAAACGAAGTTGGAGCGTCCCTGAATCATTCCCTGGTTTACAAGTTTCTGGAATGGCTCTTCCTTGCATGACACTCCGCAGTCGAAGAGGAACTTGTTCCAGAAGCGTGAATATATAAGGTGACCTGTTGCATGCTCTGTTCCACCTACATAGAGGTCTACATTCTGCCAGTATTCGTCCACGTCCTTTGCTACGAGAGCATTGTCGTTGTGTGGATCCATATAGCGCAGATAGTATGCTGATGAACCGGCAAAACCTGGCATTGTGTTGAGTTCAAGAGGGAAAATTGTAGAGTCGTTGACAAGACTCTTGTCTACTACCTCGTTCTTCTCCGTATCCCACGCCCACTTCTGGGCATGTCCGAGAGGCGGTTCTCCTGTTTCTGTCGGCTTATACTGGTCAACCTCAGGCAGTTCGATAGGCAGACATTCTTCCGGAACCATGTATGGCATACCGTCTTTATAGTATACAGGGAACGGCTCTCCCCAGTATCTCTGGCGTGAGAAGATAGCATCGCGCAAGCGATAGTTCACCTTTACGCGGCCTATTCCTTTCTCTGTCACGAACTTCTTAGTCGTTGCGATAGCCTCTTTCACAGACAGTCCGTTGAGAGAGAAGCCGTCTGTTGTCTGCTTTCCTGCAACAGGAGAGTTGCATACTGTGCCTTCCTTCGCATCAAAGCTCTCTTCGCTCACGTCGGCTCCCTCAATGAGAGGAATTATCGGAAGGTTGAAATGTTTGGCAAAGGCATAGTCGCGTGAGTCATGGGCAGGAACAGCCATGATCGCCCCCGTGCCGTAGCCAGCCAGCACGTAGTCCGAAATGTAGATCGGAATCGCCTTGCCCGTGAAAGGGTTGATCGCATAGGAGCCTGTCGCTACACCGCTTACGCGCTTGGTTTCGGCGATGCGCTCCCGCTCGGAGCGTTTCTTCGCCTGGGCGATGTACTCCTCGACGGCGGCCCGTTGTTCGGGCGTGGTAAGGTCGTGAACCCATTCGTGCTCCGGAGCGATGACCATGAAGGTAACGCCGAAGATCGTGTCGGGACGCGTGGTGAATATCTCGAGTTTTCGGTCGGAGCCCTGGATGTCGAAGAAGACCTGGGCGCCTTCCGAACGGCCGATCCAGTTGCGCTGGATCTCCTTCAGC
>URLQ01000019.1 GCA_900548745.1 uncultured Prevotella sp. | reverse complement strand
TGTTGCTCAGGAACTTATAAATAAAGTTAAATTATAGTGTTGCGGAATTAAGGATTATGAATATGAAGAGGATAGTGATGACTGTTGTGCTGACAATGATGTTAGCAGTCTGTATAAAGGCTCAGAATACAGACGTGACATATAAAGTAAGAGGCGAAGTGGTGGATTCGCTTACGCTCAAGGGAGAGCCGTACGCCACGATAAGCATTTTCAGGAAAGGCGCAGGAGACAAACCCGTGGCAATGGCCGTGACCGATTTGAACGGAAAGTTTAATGTGGAGTCGAGGGGAGAGGGAACCTACGTGTTCACAATCAGTTCGATGGGACGCAATACCATACGCCGTACCTTTGAGATAGGTGCGGAAAGGAAAACCATAAACATGGGACGTCTGCTGATAACCGACAGCAGGACGGAGCTGAAGGGTGTGGAGGTGGTTGCCTATAAACCATTGGTGAAGGCAGACATCGACAAACTCTCGTATAGCGTTGCCGACGACCCCGAGTCGAAAACCGTAAACGCCATTGACATGTTGAAGAAGGTGCCGATGGTTACTGTGGACGGTCAGGACAATATAAAGGTGAACGGCAGTACGTCGTTCAAGGTATATGTGAACGGCAAACCCAACAATATGATGAGCAACAACCCCTCGGAGGTGCTGAAAAGTATGCCGGCTTCGAGCATCAAGAAGATAGAAGTGATAACGAACCCCGGTCCGAAGTACGATGCAGAGGGCGTGGGAGGAATCCTCAATATCATTACCGAAGGCAAGGGTCTGGAGGGCTACACCGCCACAGTGTCGCTCAGCGGCTCCAACACAGGTGGTGGAGGCGGAGTGTATGCCACGGTGAAGGAACGCAAACTGACGGTCAGTGTCAATTACAACAACAGTATCCAGAATGACAAAAAAACCTATTCCGACACGGAGAGAAGTGTCACCGACGACAATGGCGTTCCGACAACCGTGACGAAAGACAGCCGCACGACGAAGCCAAACAGCCAGTGGCACAGCGGAAGTCTGGAGGCAAGCTATGAGATAGACTCGTTGAGGCTCATCACGGCATCGCTCTCCCTGAGCCGCTATTCAAGGAAGGAGAACAGCGATGCGCAGACGCATACCCTGGCTCCTGCCTCTGGAACAGGTCTTTATGGATATTCGAGCGACATATTCAGCAAGAACTCCTACAGCTCCGTAAGCGGTGCTGTAGACTATCAGCGCTCTTTCAGCGTGAAAGACCGCCTGCTTACATTCTCCTACCGCATAGAGTCAGACCCGCAGACCAACAAACAGCGCATAAGGTATCTCGACATGTATGCTGGAGAGTCGTGGACGGATTTCATCAACCGCATAAAGAATCAGGACATGGACGGCGACCAGAGCAGTACGGAGCATACCTTCCAGCTCGACTATACAACGCCCTTTGCCAAGCACCACACGTTTGAGACAGGAGCGAAATATATTCTGAGAGACAACAAATCAACAAACGACAAGTATGACGCTGCCACGGATGGAAACGGAGAACTGGCATACGACAAGGACAACAGCTCGCACTTCAAGCACCGCAACGACATCTTTGCCGCATATCTGGGCTACGGACTGTCGCTTGCAAAATGGTCGGCAAGGCTCGGACTGCGCTATGAGCACACCCTGCAGGATGTGAAATACATAGTAGGCAGGGGCAGCGACTTCCGCAAGAACTTCGACGACCTCGTGCCTTCGGCAAAGCTCGGCTATAAGTTTTCCGATATGATGAACATCTCTCTGTCCTACAAGATGCGCATAAGCCGACCGGGAATCTATTACCTCAACCCGTATATCAACGATACCAACCCGGAGAGCATCAGTCAGGGAAACTCAAACCTCGACTCCGAGAAGACCCACTCCTTCGACCTGCAGTTCAGCAGCTTCGCTCAGAAGTTCAGCTGCAGCCTTACCACGAGTTATAGCTTTACTAACAACAGCATACAGAATGTTCAGCGGATGGTCAACGACAACGACATCGCCGGGCTGCCTAACCCTACAGGAAAGCAGGTGCTTTATACCACCTATTATAATATAGGTAAGACGCAGAACGTGAACTTCAACGGCTACGTAAGCTGGAATCCGCTCACCGACACCCGCTTTACGCTGAACGCCTGGGGTGGCTATTCGCATCTTACCGACGGACAGAGCCTGAAGAACCACGGATGGAACGTCTCCCTATGGACAAGTCTGCAGCAGACGATAGCAAAGACATGGACCGTGTCGCTCTCTGCCTACATGCAGACACCGGGCGTCTCGCTGCAGGGCAAGACCGGTTCCATGTTCAGTCATGATTTCTCCGTCAGCAGGTCGTTCATGGACAAGAGGCTGAACATAACGTTTAATTGCGGAAACCCGTTCAAGAAGTATTTCAAGTATAATAGCGACATATCTGGACCAAACTTCGCTTACAAGCAGCAATACCGCTTCTGCATGCAGTATGTAGCGCTCGGAGTAAGCTATAGGATAGGTAAGCTTCAGGCAAGGGTGAAGAAGGCTGAACGCACGATAGAGAACAACGACGTGAAACAAGGCGGAGGAAGCAGCTCCGACACTAATATGGGACCTGGCAAATAGCCGGGAACCATTTTCCTCCCCGTTCCAACATCTTGAATAATGTAAAAAAAAGCACTTATTTTTCATGCTTACGATAGGTATGTGTCAGATTTTTTGTATTTTTGCAAATCTATATGCGGTCGCTGACCGTGAATAGAGATACAAAGACAATATAACAAAGAATATGAATATACTAAACGAAATAAACAGTGCGGCAAAACAAGCCGTAAGCACACTCTACGGTCAGGACGTGCCGGAGAAAATGGTGCAGTTGCAGAAGACAAAGAAAGAGTTTGAGGGAAGCCTCACACTCGTAGTGTTCCCTTTCCTCAAGATTTCAAAGAAGAAGCCAGAGGATACTGCACAGGAGATAGGAGAATGGCTTAAGCAGAACTGCAAGGCAGTGGCTGACTATAATGTGGTGAAGGGCTTCCTGAACCTCGTCATTGCTCCGGCGGCATGGATAGGAATGCTCAACGACATCAACAAGGATGAGAAATATGGCGAAACGGCTGCTACGGAAGACTCTCCGCTGGTTATGATAGAGTATTCATCGCCTAACACCAACAAACCACTCCACTTGGGACACGTAAGAAACAACCTGCTCGGATGGTCGCTCGCACAGATTATGGCGGCAAACGGCAACAAGGTGGTGAAGACAAATATCGTGAACGACCGTGGTATACATATCTGTAAGTCAATGCTCGCATGGCAGAAATGGGGCAATGGCGTAACTCCAGTGACAAGCGGAATGAAGGGTGACCACCTGATTGGTGACTTCTATGTGGCGTTCGACAAACACTACCGTGAGGAGGTGAAGGAGCTGAAAGCCAAGTTCGTGGCAGAAGGCATGGACGAAGAGGCTGCCGAGAAGAAAGCCAAGGATGAGGCTCCGCTGATAAAGGAGGCTCATGAGATGCTCGTGAAATGGGAGCAGGGCGACAAGGACGTGCGTGCTTTGTGGGAGAAGATGAACTCTTGGGTTTATGCAGGCTTCGACGAGACATACAAAAACCTGGGTGTCGGCTTCGACAAGATATACTATGAGTCGCAGACATACCTCAAGGGAAAGGCAAAGGTGGAGGAAGGTCTTGAGAAAGGACTCTTCGAGCGCCATGAGGACAACAGCGTATGGGCAGACCTTACAAACGAAGGACTCGACCAGAAGTTGCTGCTGCGTTCTGACGGCACCTCTGTTTATATGACGCAGGATATCGGTACTGCCGAGATGCGCTTCAAGGATTATCCTATCGACAAGATGATTTATGTGGTGGGCAACGAGCAGAACTACCACTTCCAGGTGCTGTCTATCCTTCTCGACCGTCTGGGATTCAAGTGGGGTAAGGAGCTTGTACACTTCTCATACGGTATGGTGGAGCTGCCTAACGGAAAGATGAAAAGCCGTGAGGGAACGGTGGTTGACGCCGATGACCTTATAGCGACAATGGTGGCAGACGCAAAGAAGACAAGCGAAGAGCTGGGTAAGTTCAACGATATGACCGAGGAGGAGCGCAACGAGATTGCCCGTATCGTAGGTATGGGAGCATTGAAATACTTCATCCTGAAGGTTGATGCCCGCAAGAACATGCTCTTCAATCCAGAAGAGAGTATCGACTTCAACGGAAATACAGGTCCGTTCATACAGTATACCTATGCTCGTATCCGTAGCATCTTGCGCAAGGCAGCAGAGCAGGGACTGGAAGTTCCTGAGGCTTTGGCTGACGACATGCCTCTCAACCAGAAGGAGATGGAACTTATTCAGAAGATGGATGAGTTCGGAGCGGCAGTGCGCCAGGCAGGTAAAGACTATTCTCCAAGCGGCATTGCCAACTACTGCTATGAGCTGACAAAAGACTTCAACCAGTTCTATCACGACTATAGCATTCTGAATGCTGACGGCGAGAACGAAAAGCTTGTCCGTCTGATGATAGCAAAGAACGTGGCAAAGACCATCAAGAATGGTATGGCGTTGCTGGGTATTGAGGTTCCTGAGAGAATGTAGGATTTTAAGTTGACAAGTTGACAAGTTAACAAGGAGACGAGTAGACAAGGAGATTACTATGGTATGCCAGACTTTCTTGTCTACTCGTTTTCATTATCAACGTCGTCAACGTTTAAACTTGCAAATCAAATCTCCTCGTTAACTCGTCAACATGTAAATCAACTTGCAAATCAAATCTCCTCGTCAACTCGTCAACTTGTCAACTCGTCAACTTATAAATTATGAACAATCAATCAATGATAAACCCTCCGGATTACAGGCGTGATACCGTACTGCCACTCCCAATGGAAGTGTCAGCCAATGCATGGGCTGTGGATGCGGCTTGTTCCGGCAATCCGGGACCAATGGAGTATAGAGGCATTGACCTTGCCACGGGAGCCGTGGTGTTCCACTTCGGACCGATGCATGGAACAAACAACATCGGAGAGTTTCTTGCCATCGTTCATGCCCTCGCACTGATGGAGAAACAAGGCATACGCAAGACTATCTATTCCGACAGTCATAACGCCATCCTGTGGGTAAGCAAGAAGCAATGCAAGACAAAACTTGAGCGTACACCGCAGACGGCACAGCTTTACAACGTAATAGCGCGTGCCGAACTATGGCTCAAGACACATGCCTTTCGCGTACCTATTATTAAATGGGAGACAAGGAAGTGGGGTGAGGTGCCTGCTGATTTCGGAAGGAAGGGATGATGCCGCATAGAACGTGAAAAAAACAATATAATTCTGTTTGTTTCATGCAATGATTCCTCTGTTTGGATGTTTTGAATATAGAGAACATTAAAAGAGGAAAGAAAAATGGAAAAGTGTATAAGCAGAATATTCAAAAGGGTTTGTAGTGTATGGTCAGTGGTCTTTATAGTTGCAGCGATACTGCCTATGATGCAGTCGTGCGACTTGGACGATGACAATAATGGTGTTGTAATATGTCCGGGCAAGGTGCCGAACGCTGTGGTGACAGTGAAGACGGCTGCCGACAATACGGTCTATCTGCAGCTGGACGACAATACTACACTGCTGCCGACAAACATGAAGGAGCATCCTTTTAAAGGAAAAGAAGTGCGTGCCTTTGTTAACATCCGTGAGGTAGGCAACAATGCCGCCCCTTACTCAAAGGCAGTAGTGGTGAATTATATAGACAGCATATTGACAAAGCCTGTTGTGCCGACGCTGGGCGACAAGAACACAGAGGCTTATGGCAATGACCCGATAGAAATACTGAAGGGCTTCCCTACAGTTTGCGAAGACAACTATCTTACGCTCGCTGTATGCACCGTATGGGGGAAGAATGCGAAACCGCATATGGTAAACCTCGTTACGGGAGTCAACCCGAAAGACCCGTACGAAGTAGAGCTCCGACAGAATGCTTTTGGAGATACAAAGGGCAATTATGCAGGAGCAACGGTGGCTTTCTCTCTGAAGGCTCTGCCTAAGACGGGAGGGAAAACCGTAAAGCTGAAGGTAAAATACCAGTCATTCTCTGGAGAGAAAACTGCGGAGTTTGACTATAAAACAAAAGACTGAATGAAGTGAATCTGAATGAGCAACAACTTTTAGACCAATTAAGGAATGGCGACAGAACAGCACAGAAGACTCTCTACACGAAATATGTGGGGAGCCTTGCTGCTATATGCTCACGTTATGTCGTTGATCCGGATGATGTGAAAGATGTGTTGCAGGAATCATTCATAAAGATATTCACACAGCTTGACTCTTTCACCTACAGGGGAGAGGGGTCGCTGAAGGCATGGATGGGGCGCATCGTGGTGAACATGTCTATAAACTTCATAAAGACATCCGGGCGCTTGAACCTCGTATATGACGATGATGTGTCGGCAAATATAGCAGAGACGGAAGAGCCCGATGCCGACGGAGTGCCACCGGGAGTGTTGCAGGAGATGATAAAGAAGCTCCCCGATGGCTACAGGACGGTGCTCAACCTGTATGTCTTTGAGAACAAAAGTCATAAGGAAATCGCCACCTTATTAAATATAAAGGCAACATCGTCAGCCTCCCAGCTGTTTCATGCTAAGGCAATGATGGCGAAAATGATTAAAGAATATAAACGAACCCAATAAAGTTTTACCGATGAAAGAAGAATGGAAAGACAAGTTGCAATGCTCTATGGCAGACTTTGAAGAGGCTGTCCCGGAAGGATTGTGGCAGGATATTGAGGAAAGACTGTCTGCCAATGATGTGGTAATCGGTAAGGCGGAGCGTCGGAAGCCAATGCGACGTACTATGGTGGCTGGCATTCTTGCCGCTGCAGCGTGTGCCGCTTGTGTGGTTGGGTTCTTCCTGGATAGAGAAAAGGTTGAAGTCGGAAGCGGAGACTTTACAGCAAAGACTCAGAATGCGAAGTCGGAGTATATAGTACAAGGTGGAGTAAAACACCTCGCACAGAATACCGCTAATACTTCCGGAGTCAGTCCAAAAGCAACTGTTGCAGTTGTAGCTTCGCAGAAGAGTTCAGAAAAGCATGGCGGTGTTATGGTTAGTCCCGATGTTGAGGGAGCTGCTGTAGATGTGGATGCTGTTAGAGAGATAACTGTAGATGAGGCTCTTCCGGAGAAAAAGGAAACAGAGAAGACGAGTGGCGAAGACAATAAATCCATAGTGGTAAACAAGTCATACGCAAACAATAGCCGACATGACTCTTATGGCGGAAAGCAGAAGACCATGAATGTAACTCACGACAAAGAGGATTTGTCAGACAGATTCTCGGCATCGTTGTTTGCTTCCAACTCCATGAGTAGAGGCGGTTCGGGTACTGGTGTGCAGCTGCTTGCTTCGAATGTATATAACGATGCGGTATTTTCTTCCAACCCGATGGGAAGAGAAGGTAAACTGCCGGGATATTATGTTGAAGAATCAGAAGATGAAAGTGTTGACCATCATTATCCTATAAGAGTAGGACTCTCTGTGAGATATTCTCTGGCGAAGCGTTGGGGAATAGAGACAGGGTTGGTGTATTCATATCTTTCTTCAGATATTTCGCAGGGTGAAGGAGACAACAGCAACAAGACGGAGCAGAAACTGCATTTCGTCGGAATACCGCTTAATGTAGACTATAGCTTGTGGAGCAACAGGATATTCAACGTATATGCGATAGGTGGAGGCATGGTGGAGAAGAACGTAAAGGGAACGTCCACTGCAACATGTCGCCTGAACGGTAATACGCAATCTACGTCTGATTATAAAACAAAGATGAAGGAACTGCAATGGTCTGTAAATGCAGCTCTTGGAGTACAGGTGAATTTCAATAAGGAAATCGGTATGTATCTGGAACCGGGAGTGGGCTATTACTTTGACAATGGCAGTGCACTGAAGACATATTATACAGAGAAACCATTCAGCTTTAATCTTAAATTAGGTTTACGTTATACTATAAGTAGCAATAAATAGTTCTCTTTTTTACATCTTTTTTTGGTGTTTGGAACATTTTTTATATATTTGCATCCAACAAACATGTTTATGTGATTTTAATTACATCAACACAAAAGAGAAATTTATTGTTAACGTAAACCTAAAAACCATGAGTAAGAATCTTTTTAATGTAAGGTTATTCTCGTCATTGTTGTTTGCTGGAGCATTGGTTACTGCCGGTTGCACAGACAATGATTACGATTTTGACCAGATTGACTCTACTGTCGGAATCGGTGGCGAAGGGCTTGAGATTCCAACAAGTTCAACGGAAGAAATTAAGTTAAAGGACGTGCTTGACCTTGAGGAGAACGGAAGTGTTGTGGAAGATGCCACAACTCACGACTATGTATTCCGCCAGACTGGTGACCCTATTAACCCGGTAAAGGTTAATATTACAAAGATCCATGTCGCTAAGGAGTCTGGACAGTCGATACCGTTTACCTTCAATGTTTCAAGCAGTGCTCCGCGCAATGGCGTGAGAAAGGCTGGCGGCTCGGTTACGGTGGATGCTGATATCTACAAGTTCAGATATAAGGGTAAGAAGCCACAGGAGGTACTGCACCTCTATTCCGCAGAGGCTTCAACAACCTTGACTCTCAGAGTTCCGCTTTCTGCTATCAATGGGGCAGTAAGTCATTTGCAGAATGTTACATTGTCTCTTCCTGGTTATCTGAACTTTAATGTAGGCACCTGTTCTACAGCTCCGAAGAAAGTGGAAGGCACAAACATCATGTTCGAGAACGTTTCTACAAATGGAGACTTCGTAGTTAATATAAACGTAACAGGACTTGACTTCACACGTACAAACACCAACGGAAGTGTAAGCATTGACAACTATGTCTCTCTTGATGGAAAGGTGCACCTTACCGCCAATGGAGCAATAACAGGAGCAATGTCTTCTTCACCAACGCTGAATGCTGCGTTCAGCATGGCTGACTTTACAATAGACTCTGCTGTGGGTATCTTTGATCCGGAGATTGATCTTAAAGACGGTCTTGGAAACACGAATATTACGGGAATACCTGATTTCTTGCAGGATGATAATGTGAAGGTAGACCTCTATAATCCGGAAATCCTCCTTACTATAGGTAACGACATGGATGCTGCTGGTACTATAACAGGAAAGATTATTTCAAAGAAGAAGAGCGCAGTTATCAATGTTATCAACAACATTCAGATTCCTATTGCTGCCAATACGGTGAACAAGATATGCATCAATCGTACAGGTGAGGCTAAGAATGGATATGTTGTAGTCAAGGTGCCAGAATTGTCAAAGGCTATAGAGACTATTCCGGATAACATCGCATTCGAGGCTACGGCAAAGGCAAGCACGGAAAAGGTTACAAAGTTCAATCTCGGATATGATTATCATATTACTCCGTCGTACAGCATAGATGCCCCTCTCGCATTTGCAGAAAATGCAGAGATAGTATATAAGGATACTCTTGACGGATGGAATGATGACCTGCAGGATATGGAACTTGCAGAGAATACTTACCTGAGTGCTACGGCAAATGTGGAAAATGGTGTGCCGGCATATCTGTCTGTAGACGTTGTTCCTGTTGGTGTAGACCAGAAGGTGGTAAAGGGCATCACGGTGGAACTGGTAAAGAAGGATGTTGCTGCTTCGCCGAACGGAACGGATAAGGTGTCTTCTCCTTTGGAGATAAAGATTTCGCAGACAGAGAAGGGCGCATTGGCTAAGCTCGACGGACTTATTGTCACGGCAACCGGAAAGGCAAAGAACGGTGACAATAAGGTGACGGGCATTACTCTCAATGCAGAACGCCACACTCTGATTATCAAGGATATCAGAATAAAGATTGTGGGTAAAGTGATAGGTGACTTCAATTAATCCAATACATCATGACTATTATGACAAACAAATATAATAAACATATTCTGGCTGCCGCCATGCTGATGGTTGGCGGTGCCGCTACAGCGCAGAATCTTAATTCGGCTTACTTCACAGACCAGTATGCTTTCCGCCATACCATGAACCCTGCTTACGGTAATGAGCAGAACTATGTGTCTATTCCGGCATTGGGTAATATCAATGTAAGCATGCATGGAAACTTCGGATATGAGGATGTGATAATGAAGAATCCTCGCTTCGGTATTGACAGCGACAAGAAGATGACTACGTTCATGAACCCTTATATCTCTGACAGTAAGGCTCTTGACGGATTCTCTACAGGTAACAACCGTTTGACGGGCGATGTTAATATCGCTATCCTTTCTGCCGGTTTCAAGGCTTTTGGCGGTTATAACACTGTGGAGCTTAACTCAAAGTCTTCTTTGGGAATGGTATTGCCGTATGAACTCTTCGAGTTTGCACGTAACACAGGCAACAAGACCTATGATATAGGAGACATCAATGCTCATGCTCAGTCGTATGTAGAGCTGGCTTTAGGTCACTCTCGTAAGATTGACGACAAACTGCGTGTCGGTGCTAAGCTGAAATTCTTGTTCGGTATTGCAAGAGCTGACTTCCAGTTCAAGAACGTGAAGGCTGACCTTGCAGGAACAGACAAGTGGACTGTCAGCGGAGATGCTCTTGCTGACGTTTCCATGAAGGGATTTGCGTACAAGACAACTACCGATGACTATAAGCAGGACAGTATGAAAAGATTGACGATGTGGACGTTGATGGAGCAGGACTTGGCGGCTTTGGTATGGCTTTGGACCTGGGTGCCGTGTATAAGATCAATGACGATTGGACGGTGAGTGCGTCTTTGCTTGACCTTGGTTTTATCAGCTGGAGCAATGATGTTCAGGCTGCTAACAAAAGCAAGAGTTTTGAGTTCAATGGCTTCCATGATACTTCTGTGACGAGTGATGGCAACAATACCATTGATAATCAGTCAGACAAGTACAATGACCAGATTACGGACTTTATCAATATTCAGGATAAGGGCGACAAGGGTGGAAGAACAACAGGAATTGGCGCTACGTTGAATGTAGGATGCGAATATACGTTGCCTGTATATCGCAAGATGACTTTCGGTCTCTTGAGCAGCACTCGCATCAAGGGCGCTTACTCTTGGACGGAAGGAAGACTGAGTGCCAACTGGAAACCTTTGAAATGGCTTGACGGTGGTGTGAACTTTGCTGTAAACAGCTTCACGGCAAGCATGGGCTATGTTATCAACATACATCCAAAGGGTTACAACTTCTTCATCGGCATGGATCATATCCTTGGCAAGATGAGTAAGGAGTGTATTCCTCTCAGCAGCAATGCCAATGTATCTCTTGGTATGAGCATAGCATGGTAATTGAAATATAAAATATTAGATTCATATATTAAGAGCCGGATTTAAAAACAAATCCGGCTCTTAATATATACTGTTATAGATAAATCTTATTTCTTCTTTTTCATATCAACTGTAATCCTTCCGACGTAGATTCCGCTTTTGCCGTTCTGGTCGTTAGGGATGCTGATGCCGTCGAGGTTATTGACGTATTTTAGTTCCTTGAAGAAAGAGTGGGAATGCCCTCCGAGAACGATGTCTATGTTCCGGGTGTTTGCCATCAGTAGTTTGTCGTCAGTGTCTTCTGTATTCCATCCAAGGTGGGAGAGACATACTATGAGGTCGCACTTCTCTTTGTTCTTTAAAGTCTCAACCACGTCGTTGGCAGATTTCGTAGGGTCAAGAAACTTCACGCCTTTGCAGTTCTTGTCAGAGACAAGTCCTTGCATCTTTGGCGACAGTCCGAAGACTCCAATCTTTATACCGTTCCTCTTTATTATAGTGTAAGGCTTGACGAGTCCTTCCACACAGGTTCCGGTGAAGTCGTAGTTTGCGCATACGATAGGGAATTTTGCCATGCGGAAAAGGCGCGCCATGTTCTCAAGGCCGAAGTCAAATTCATGGTTTCCTATTGTCGCTGCATCATAGCGCATCATGTTCATCAGCCCTACCTCTACATCACCTTTGAACATAGTGTAGTAGGAAGAGCCTTGCGAGAAGTCACCACTGTCGAAGAGCAGCAGGTCGGGATTGTTCTTCCTCTGCTCTTTTATCATCTCCACTCTTCTAATGAATCCGCCGCGGTCAGCCTTTGACGTGTCGGCGAGTGTAGCCTTCAGAGGCATTATGCAACTGTGTGTGTCGTTGGTGTGCAGTATCAGCAGCTTCCTTCCTTTAGCCTGTGCGCCAGTGGCGATGGCTATTATAAATAGTGATAATACAATTATCTTTTTCATATCTGTTCTCTGATGTTAGGTTAAACAATGATTTATTTCGTCCTGACAAATCTGTTTTCCACTTTCGAGTCAACGACCTTTCCTTGTGCTGTCATCTCCTTGAAATAGCTGATGATGATGAAGCGCACGTTGTTTTCCGTACCTTTAGGTCCGTTTACTTTTGTCTTGCTCTTGAAAGCCGTCATACGGTCGTTGCCCTCAACCACATAGTCGAGGGTGGCGATACGGTATTCCTTGTTAGGGTCTATCTCGCTGCCGTTGATTTTCAGACTGACGAGTTTGTTGTCCTTGTCCATCACCGCCTCTACGCCATGGCTCACTCCTTGTCCGCCGTAGTCAGCCATCTGGCGGAACAGTTCCGTCACCTTGTCGCCAGTAAGCGTGCAGAAGTAAATCTTGTTTTCAAAGGGAGCCACATCAAGAATGTCTCCGTATGTTACATCACCTTTGGCAAGAGAGGCACGTATGCCGCCAACGTTATATACAGCAAAGTCCGGTTTCTCGTTGAAAGACTTTGCTCCCCACATGAGGATGTCTGCCATGAGGTTGGATAGAGGGCTCTCAGGCTGGTATTTGTCGAGATATCTTGCTGTCTGTCCAACTACAGGACTCATGATGCTGTCTACCTTAGCCTTGAAAGGGGCTATGAATTTCTCTGCTTCAGCATCTTTGTTCTTGTCGTATCTGTTGTCTACAAGGATTCTGCTTCGGCTTATGTTTGCCACCTCATAATGTGAGGCGCAAGAAACGGCAGTCATTGTTGCTGCCGTAATGACGATTGATGTTAGTATTTTTCGCATAGTTCCTATTTTATCTAAAGATAGTGCAAAAATCCGATTAGGCGAGCGAAAAGGAAATTTATTTCTTTGTTATAGTGCCGTCGTCGCTGATTGTAATCTTCGGGTCGGTGAAGTCAGCTTTCGTCAGACTTTGTATTTCCTTTGCCACGATGTTCTGTTTGTCGAGTCGCGGTCCGCGTCCACGTTGCTGTATGAAGGAGTTTATTTTTCCTTTTACAAAAGTGCCGTCGGCGGAGTTTATTGTCAGTTGCAGCACGGGGGCGTAGCCAGACACTCCGGCAATGTTTATTCCGTATGGCGTACAGAAGTTTCCGAGGCTGTAGGCTATGAAATGTCCTTTGTATAGCTCCATGGCTCTCACCACATGTGGACCGTGACCATATATCACGTCAGCTCCGTTGTCGATGCAGAAATGTGCGAACCGTCTCAGGTCTCCTCTGTTCTCTCCGAGGAACGTCTCCGGACCGTCAGGCAGATGTCTGTATTTCGTTCCTTCAGCCCCACCGTGGAAAGTCACGATGATGATGTCAGCCTTTCCTTTCAGTGAGTTGATATTTCGCTTCACGGTCTCCAGGTCGAGGTGTCGTGGAGTGTAGCTGTCCTGTCCGAAAGAGCAGAATCCGTATCTCACACCGTTCTTCTCTACCACAGTCACTTCCTGTCTTCCCTTGATGCCGGCATACGCTATGCCGTTTTCTTTCAGAGTCTTTTCCGTAGATATGATGCCGTTTATGCCGAAGTCACGGGCATGGTTGTTTGCCATGTTCATGAAGTCGAAGCCAGCGTCGGCAAGCAGCTTGCCGTATCTGGTAGGCACTTTGAAGGCATAGCAGTATTTTCCGGGCTTCTTGTGTGTCGTACCTGTGTCGGCGAGTGCGCCTTCCATATTGCCGGCTGCAAGGTCAGCATTGGCTAAGATGCCTTTCACGTCGTCGAAGAGATTCTTGCCGTCGTTTTCGGGCAGTCTCTTTTCTGGGAATGTCGTTCCGGGCATTATGTCGCCTACGAATGCGAGCGAGAGGGTAGTGGGCATGCCTTTGCCGGGCATCTCGGTGGTAGTTGACTTGCAGCTGTCGTGTTGTGCTTTGGCTGCGATAGAATCAGAAACACCAACGGGTACGGAACCTTTTCGTTCTGTACCCGCTGATGTGCAGGCAACAGACAGGCCTGCAAAAATCAAGAAAGATGCTATTGCTTTCATTATTATTCTGTTATTCTTCTTGCCCCGATATATCGACGAGAATAGTAAGGTTCGTTAGACTGGCTTACCTTGACTCCTTTTAAGCTTGCATGTATGAAGCTGAAGTTGCCGTTCATAGGGTCATAGTCTACAACGATGCCCACATGTCCTACTCCTCTTCCGGAGCGTGGACTTGAGAAGAACACAAGGTCGCCGGTCTGCAGATTGCTGTTGTCAACAGCCTCTCCCTGGGTGAACTGTGCTCTTGACGTGCGGTTCAGCTTGATTCCCATCTGGTCATACAGATAGCTTGTGAAACCGGAGCAGTCGAAAGCCCCCGTTCCCATAGCTCCGCGCTGGTAGCGTGTGCCGATGAGTGCGAAAGCCTCGTCCATAAGATTTTCCATCGATGCCACGTCGTAGTTGTCTATACTGCCGTCGTTATTGTAAAGGAAATCGTAGTTGTCAATCTCGTCAATGTCTTGGTTGTCGTTGTCATTGTCTGGCAGTTGGTTAGCCATTGCCGGCATAGCAAATGCACACAAAGATAGTACTGCGATTTTTAATTTTTTCAATGTCATAATAGTTTCTTTTATTCATGCGCTTTTGCTTCTCAACTGAAGTGCCGTTGCTTATTTACCTGGAATTTCGGGTAAAAACTTGCTGCGCATATTTGTTAATGGAGATTGCGACATGTTTTTCTGAATACAAAAACAGGCATCGCCATATATATTCATTATCGTGTCACAAAGTCCTTATTGGATTTGTTTTCGTTGCGAAGATAGTAAAAATATTTGATATATGAAAGTGTTTTACATCTTTTCAAAAGCTGTATTTCTGCATTCGTCGGCGTAGCTCGTCATTGTTATTTCTTGATATTAAGTGTTTTAGTAACACATGGTGCAGGAAATGGTTTAACCTTGATTGTTTACATGCTTTAACACTGTTATGTAATAAAGTGTATCTGATTTCCTTCGTTTGCCTATATGGGGCGATTTGTTTCAAAAATAGAAAGTCACCGAGTTTCTATGAGAAAGTTACATAATTTCTATGAGAAAGTGGTTCTTCGTCAATTTAGGTGGTAATATCTCTTGCCAATCAGTCGGCATAAAGTAATTTTGCTCTCAAGACGTCAGGTTACATGCTGTTCAACACACTTCTCTTGGATACCAAACAATTACATACATTTGTAACTTCTAATATTACTCACTAATATGTTGGCAGAAAAGTGTTTAGGAAACTTATAAGCATTGTTTTTATCACCTAAATTGACGAAGAACCATTATTATTCTATTTCTTCAAGCTTTATTCCCATACGACCTGTTTTTATTTTGTTTAGAACCCAAATACTTGGAAATAATGAACCTAAATCATAATTTTTATAAATTTCCTTCATTTCACCAATATCTTGTCGCACGCAATTGACTTTCCAAACAAGCCAATGCCGTGATTTCTTTAATTTTGATGCATCCAACTCCCCGACAGATCTAAAATAAATATTTTCAGTATCTCCTATATCTGCATAGCGTCCTATTTTTTTCCAATATCCTTCTAATATTCCGATTTTTAAGGACGTGTGAGTATAGAAGTCTACTTCGTCGTTCACAATCTCGTCAAACGATGGCTCAGCATCTATATCATACTTCCTTTTAAAGACACGTATTACAGACCCTCCCAACATACTTTCGTCAATTGCTACATATTGGAAAAATCTCTTTGTCTTGCCATCCAAATCTACACTAAAAAGGTCTCCAATCTTTGTTACTATTCTTTTCCTTTTTTCCATAATTCAAATTTTTATAAATCACTATTTGTTTTTTCAATAGTCTCTAATTTCGATATATTAAATGAAAAGATATATACAAATCATCCATGCTAATATTTCAAATATTAATAAAGACCATATAAAAGATCTTTTCTTTTTCAGAATATTAATTCTATAAAATATAGAAAAATATTCTGAAGCATTGTCATCTAACACAAACATCATATAACACGAAAATATAGTTTGTATTATAAGCCATATTAAGAAGCCATTATAACAGAGATAAAAAGATACACACTTAGCTATTATCACAGAAAATGGAAGAATCATAAAGAACATTATCATAAAAGAATTACTATAATCACAATATTTCATCTGGCGTATTATATTATACTTATATGTATTACTACAGAAATAGCTTTTGCAATCTTTAGAATTAAACTTTTTGTTATAAAAATAATAATAAATATAAGCTTTAATATGCTCAAACATATAAGCATAAAAATAACATATAACGTAATTCAAAAAGATTATAAATTTACACTTTATTTTACTCATAACTATAAAAATTACCACATTGAATCCACCACAAAATCACTAATATTTGAAGCGCCATAACTACCAGTATTCGTATACATGCCCATCAAAATCTTTCCTTGAAACAACACGTCTGTCATATAATTTCTTATCACGTATTTCTTCAAAAGAATAAGATTTCGCTATATTCCATTTTATAACATACACATAGCATGTATCAGGCAAAGGATATATAGAACCCGATTCTGAATAAGGCAATACATAATTAAATCGCCAGAAAGCTACTTTTTCCCCTTTTACAGACACACATATCGTATCCTGTTCCGAATCTAACAAAACAGAATCCAAAGAATGTATTCCCCAGTAAATGCTATCTGTTAAAGTTTCAGACTCTGTCATTTCTATAAGTAACGTATCTTTTGTATGATTATATACAAAATATCCAGCTGGCTTATAATCAATAATACATGAATTTAAAAAGAACAAAGAAAAGACTAATAACAATATTTTTTTCATAATCAGCTATATTTAAATTACTAAAATCCGAACTTAACTCTAAATAAATCTTTGCTAATATTTCTTGCTGGATAAAATCTATATCTTGTAGTATAAGTATATACATCAAGTCCATGCCAAGCAACTCCGAAGTACTGTTTTGAAAGATAATTTGCCCAAGTTTCCGTCAAAACAAATCATGCGAGATTTTATTATATGGCCAAATCTTAGCACTGTTAAGGACACTTTCTTTTATCTCATGGCCGGTATAGCCTCTAATGAAGCCTATATCGTTTTTGACAACCGTAATATTGCCCCACGGGTCGTAGTCCGCACTGAAAAGCACGTTGCCGTCTCTGTCGTATATCTCTCTTATACTGCCTTGCGCATCGGTGAACATATATAGGAGCTTAGATTCTCCACCGTTCTCCCTGTAGTGTAACAATCCATTGCCTATATATGTAAATTCCCGAAGTGTGTCGCCGTCTTTTATCTTCTCATAGCCATTCCCGAAGAGAATTGTCTTAACAGGTTTGCCGTCTTTCTGTTATGCAAAGGGATTTTTTTATTTTTTTCGAGTTGGCATTTGATTTGTACAAACGTGATATACGGTTGCCGGAGGCATCGTAGCGATAGGTAATAACATTCTGAGAGTGCAGACCTAAAGAGATAAAGGACATTAGTAGACATATCAAGTGTTTCATAAGTAAATCTTTTATTTTGTTATTAGCTTAAGAATTATATCTGCAAAAATACACAAAATTAAATAATAATCGCCATCAAGTGCCATGAAATATCCACAAGAGAGTGACATTTAAATGTGTTTAGCCAATTCTCTTGACTTTGTACAAGTGTTTCCCGTTGATTTTTTTCGCAAGCAAGCAAACTGTCTCTCCCCTTTTGATAAAATCCTATGTCTACAGAGTCTTGGCTTATATGTCAGAATCGGCTATTCTACAAACGAGGCGTAAGGTGATGATTTAAGCCAACAAGGGTTCTTTGGCCTTGAATTATTCCATCGGTGGATATATATTATGTCGTAAACAAACCTCACATTGGGGTGATAAAGTTCTTGATGCGATTTTTTTACAGCTACAATAGGAAATGCCGGGTTTAAAAGGTCTTTCTAAAACGCAGTTGAAAAGAATAAAATCATTCTATCTCGCATGGCAAAACTATTTTCGTACACTCTCGGATTTCACCAACAATAGTTATATTACAGATTTTACCAATATCACTGTTTGTGAAGATATTGTAATTGGTCCATTGACAAAGGACCAATTTGACAAGGCAACACTGGATGCATTTCTTGCAGTACAGTTTACCCATCATTATGAAATATTGCAACGTACAAACACACTCAATGAAAGATTGTTTCAAGTTTTTTTTATTTTTTACCCTCACACTACCTTACACTTCCGGCAGGAAAGTTTCCTGTTTGTCAGGGATATGGATGGCGTGAAGCTGCGATTACCTGGAGTATAGCTATGATACACAATCAGTATACCTATGCTGAACTATCGGTACCAGGATGCTATACTTTTCTGGTACCGTTAGGGCACTCTTAGGTCTGACCATTTGAACAGACAGAGAGTGAGAATTTCTTCCATTGGCAGATCGTGCGAGAGCTGCGTGAAGAAATACTGGAGTTGACTATCAGATAATGACTGCCATGAATTCGGAACTTTAATATCGAAGGAGTGCTCTTTAGAAGAAGTAGCCTCCTGCTTGCTTTTTATTCTTATATCCATGGTCTTCAAAGAATTTGGCAGTTTCTGAGTTTTTCCATTCAGCGAATACGTTGCCTTTTGCTAAACGTATGCTGTTCACGATGTCGATGATGCTTGGTATCGGATATTCACCGATGCGGAGGATGGAGAACTCGATGGCAGAGATGCGCTGATACATCCGTTTGTATTGAGCGGTGTCGAGAGTCATGTCCCATTTGCTGAGAGCGTTGGCCGTGCGAAGCATGTCCATGAGTTCCGGACTGAAAAACTCCGTTTCGAGTCTGTATTCGTTGGAGCTGATGGAAATTCGGAGTCCGTAGAAGTCCGTATTCTCTAAGCTCTTTACTATTTTTGAACTGACGACATATTGTGATTTTACATGTATTTATTGATTATCTTTATTAATCAGATTGATCACCACTTTCACCATCACATCTTTCTCTTCGGTGCGGCTTTCGGCAATCATCAGCGTTAGGGCGACGAGGGTGTTGTCAGCTATTCGTTTATGTCCGTCCAGACCATATAGTATGCCATTCTTCTCCATGAACCAAAGGAAGAGCATGGCAGCAATACGCTTGTTGCCATCGCTGAAAGAATGATTTTTCACCACAAGATACAGCAACATAGCTGCCTTTTCTTCTACCGATGGATAAAGGTCCTCACCGCCAAAAGTCTGATAAATCTGTCCTATGCTGCTTCTGAAAGAATCATCTTTCTCGTTTGCGAACCATTGACTTTCGCCAAATTTCACTTTCAAAGCATTGATAGCATCCATGGCATTCTCGTAGGTGGCGTGGAAAAATTCCTCCTTGGTTGTCTTCTCAACGCCCAATGCCTGATAATCGTAGCGGTCGAGCGTGTCGAGGGCATAGACATAATCCGTAATTACACTGAAAAGTCCGGAGTATTCTCCTTCCGAAACCTTGTCTTGGAGAGTGAGAGCTCGCGACATCAATCGAACCACATCCTTCAATTCCTCATAGTGGTCGAGGCGACGTTGGTCTATGGCATAGCCTCTGATGAGGTACTGCTTTAATATGCTGTTAGCCCATATTCTGAATTTGGTTCCGTTTATACTCTTTACCCTATAACCGACAGATATAATCACATCAAGGCTATACATCTTTGTTTCATAGGTTTGATCTTGGTCAGCACCCATATGTGCAAATTTTGCACATGTGATATTTTCGTCTAATTCACCTTCCTTGAAAATGTTTCTTATATGGCGCGTTATTACAGTACGATCTCTTCCGAATAATTCAGCCATTTGGTTTTGTGTAAGCCACACAGTATCCTTTTCCAGCTTTACTTCAAGTTGGGTGTTACCATCATCAGTCGTATATAGAACGATAGACGAACCATTATTTGCAACAATTTTATTCTCAGTCATATTAATCCTTACTCCTTATATTGATTCCACATTCTCTTTATCTTACCAGCAATCTACTTGCGTAGCCAGAGAGGTTCGAATACTTCAAGATTCTCACCATTCCAAAGCAGTTCCTGCTGGAAGTCGATTGTCGGTCTGACTTGCAATTATTTGATGTGGATGAAGCGGTTTTTCTTCATCGCGCCCATGATAGGTCTCAAAAATTCATTGCCACTTGGCACAATTTCAAAAATAATCCTGTCTTTGATTGATTTGTTTTCAAGGAGGGAATTGCTTACAGAAAGCGTACTCAGCAACCAGTTCTGGATACTGTCACTCTTCATGTCGTCCACGTTGGCGATGTAGTACCTATATGGAGCAACCTTTTCACATTCTATTGACAAGCCGAAGGTGTCAAAGATATTCCATTTCCATTTGTGGAATGTACGCTTCAACATCTCCTCACCACCGCTCAGGTCCACATTGTCCATCCAGCGGTGGTTCAGTTCCTCGAAGGAAATCTTATGTGCTCGATAGATGGTTTCAACAATCCATACAAGCTTATTTGTTTGATTTAGAGCCATGAATATATTACGTCTTTACATACATAACGTTTTAGCTGCAAAGTTATTGTTTCTGTGTGCCTTTTTCGTTCATACCTGCCTGTCCTTTTGCAAAAGAAACTTTTTTTTGACGAGTTCCAAATGTAGTATGAAGAATGGCATTAAAAACGCAACGTGGGAAACTGTATGTTTATACAATTACAACGTGCGTGTTTGGTGCATAAAAGAGGATATGGATACAGATTTGGATGTTTGCTGAAGCAACATGAAATAGATGTCCAATTAACTTCAAAATGAAAGTTACCGAATTTCTATGAGAAAGTTACGGACTTTCTATTGGAAAGTTACCGAATTTCTAAATGATGACAAAATAACGTGTCTACAGAGGCTTGGCGTAAATGTCAGAATCGGACTATATGGACGTGCTGAACAAACTGTTTATTTATACAACAGGATTGGTTATTTATGCAATTATAAATATTCACAAACCATGAGGTGATGTTGTCTTTAACCCCCAAACGATCATTAGGATGTTTAAACCCAAATCATTAGGGCTTGCTTGTTTTTTGGGCTTTTTACAAGGCATCTTTTGCCTGTTTTTAATTCGCAACAACTCACGAACTTGTGAATCATAACTCACGGACTTATGGATCGTAATTCAGGGACTTATGAATCGTAACTCATGGACTTATGAATCGTAACTCACAGATTTATGTATTGTAATTCGTGGAGTTGTGATTTGTATTAGTAGGGGTGACAGTATGACACTGGTGACAGTACTTTTATAATATTATATATAGTAATAATTAGTTTATAAATTAATTATTATGTTTTCCTGCCCGCGCGCGTAAGGGGTTTATAAAAACTACTGTCACCACTGTCACCACTGTCACCTTTTGTTCCTTACGGTTTTTCGTCAAGTCAACGCTGTAAGATGTGTATCTGACTTTGTATCAGTATCTTAACAGTGTTGGAATGCCTTTATTTCTTCTCCTGTGCGACAAATAACCATGAAGCGCTCTTCTTTATTCGCATGGAGATATCTTGTTGTCATTCAAGGCTGCAAAGGTACTGTTTTTTAGGAAATACCACGATATTTCGGGGAAATAATATAGTAAAATATGATTTTTTAAACTTCTTAAGTAAAATTTATACTACAGGCGCTAAGTGATCACTTCGCACCTGTAGAAGGTATGTCGTAGGTGTTGTAAGGGTTAAAAACAAGACGTTTTGTGGAAGATGTTTCAGTATTATCCCTTGTCAGATCATACGTTCCAGTTTCTCCATTGCGGTTTTTATGTCTTGATGGAAGGTGGCGTGGCAACGGAGAAAATCAGAGTTACCGCCGGACAGTTGGTCGTATAGTCCCTTGTCCATATCGTCAACATACGACGATATGGCGTATTCTATGTCATCCTTCTGCCAGTCCATCGTGGAATGGGCGTACACCCGTTCCTTCTGGTGAAAGAAGCAGTATGCCGTTTCAATGCTGTCTTTGCTTATCATTGCTGTTGTTTTATTCGTCGAAGCCCTTTGGTCTCATCTGTTTCTGCTCCTCGCAGTATACGTAGCCATAGTGGTCGAGATAGTTCTTTACCTCTTGTGGTTCTCTGCCGAAGGCATAGCAGAGCTGTTCGAGAGAGTCATATTCTTCGTCTCGTAACAGCATGTTGATGCAGGAGACGAGTATTGCCGGGTCTTTGGGTAAGTATTCCATTGTTTTTTAATGTTCTTTATTGTTCGTGCTGCAGGCGGCGCTTCACAACAGCCGGGTTTCCGGCAGCAAGTGAGTCAGAGGGAATGTTGCGAGTGACGACGCTTCCTGCAGCTATGACACACCTGTCGCCGATTGTCACTCCGGGACAGACAATCACTCCTCCACCAAGCCAGCAGTTGTCGCCGATGGTTATCGGCAAGCATGTCTCTACAGGCATTTCGCGCTCTTTATAGTCGATGGGGTGCTGTGGAGTATAGAATTGGCATCGTGGTCCTATTTTGCAATGTGAGCCAATGGTGATGATGCCGCCGTCGAGCATGACGGCGTCGTAATTGATAAACGTATGTTTGCCAATTCTTATTCCATTGCCGAAGTCGCAATGAAAGGGCGGGTTGATGGTAGATGATGCCGGTATGCCCGGTACAAGTTCTTCAATCAAGGACCTGTATTCAGGAGAGTTGACAGTCAGATTAGATAGCCGTGCACATATCCTGTTCGCCTTGTCAACATGCTTCAACACGTCTTTATCCTCGAAGTTATAAAGCTGTTGGCTTCTCATTTTCTCAAATTCCGTCATTTTCTTTATAAGTGTCTGGGCAAAATTATTATTTTCAAATGCGGTGCAAAGATAATGCAAAAATCCTATTGAGCGAGCGCAGAAAGAATATATTCTCGCTTCCGGGCGTGAGGATTTTATAAAAACCGAAGACAATGCAAGACAAGCTTGCTTGATTTTGCTATGCTGAGGTGCTGCTTATCTTTGGATAAGATGATGCCACTTGTTGTATGAAAGGTAATAGTTTTTTAGTTATCCCTTTGCGGTCTGCAAGAAAAAAAGTAATTTTGCAGGCAAAAATAAGGTAGAGAGATAAAATCAAATCAAGATAATGAAAGAGTTACAGTTAAAGTACGGATGCAATCCGAATCAGAAACCTTCCAGAATATACATGGAGGAAGGCGAGTTGCCTATCGAAGTATTGAACGGTCGCCCTGGCTACATCAACTTTCTTGATGCGCTGAACAGCTGGCAGCTGGTGAAAGAGTTGAAAGAAGCTACAGGCCTGCCAGCAGCAGCAAGCTTCAAGCATGTCTCTCCGGCAGGAGCTGCCGTGGGACTTCCGTTGAGCGATACGCTGAAGAAAATATATTTCGTAGACGACCTGAAGATAGAACTTTCTCCTATAGCCTGCGCTTATGCAAGAGCACGCGGTGCAGACCGCATGAGCTCATACGGCGACTTCGTGGCACTTAGCGACACTTGTGATGCTGCAACAGCAACATTGCTGAAGAGAGAGGTCAGCGACGGAGTTATAGCTCCGGACTTTACCGAAGAGGCCCTTGAGATATTGAGAGCGAAGCGCAAGGGCACATACAACGTGATAAAGATAGACCCGACATACAAACCGGCTCCGATAGAGCACAAACAGGTGTTCGGAATAACCTTCGAGCAGGGACGCAACGAGATGAAGCTTGACGACCCTAAGCTCTTCGAGAACATTCCTACAAAGAGCAAGAACTTTACGGATGAGGCTAAGCGCGACCTGATTATCAGCCTTATCACTCTGAAATACACTCAGAGCAACTCCGTCTGCTATGTGAAGGACGGACAGGCTATTGGTATCGGTGCCGGTCAGCAGAGCCGTATCCACTGCACAAGACTTGCCGGAAACAAGGCTGATATATGGTGGCTACGCCAGCATCCGAAGGTGATGAACCTTCCGTTCGTGCCTGGAATCCGTCGTGCAGACCGCGACAACACCATAGACATATACATCAGTGAGGACCACGATGATGTGCTTGCAGACGGAGCATGGCAGCAGTTCTTCACCGAGAAGCCAGAGGTGCTCACTATGGAGGAGAAGAAGGAGTGGATAGCAAAGAACACAAAGGTGGCACTTGGCAGCGACGCTTTCTTCCCGTTCGGCGACAACATAGAGCGTGCTCATAAGAGCGGTGTGGAGTATGTAGCACAGGCAGGAGGCTCAGTTCGCGACGACCATGTTATTGACACTTGCGACAAGTACGGAATAACAATGGCGTTTACAGGAGTGAGACTGTTCCATCATTAATATTCTCTTCATCATAAAATTTCATTTGCAATATGGACATAGATCAGATTATCGAAGGAGGAATGACCTTCCGTCCGGCAAAGAAAAGCGACTCCGGCAACGGTAAGGTGAAGACCAAGGCAAAGAAAAAAGCCTATATCACCGGTGCACATGGCAGCGGCTCTGCCATGCAAAAGGCCAAATACCGTCAGCAACGGGCAAACCGAAAGAGAAAATAAACAGAACGGTATCGCCGTTTCCTGCTGAATGATATGCAGGGAACGGCGGTATTGTGTTTTGGAAACGGTGCAGCCGTGTTATAATACCTAAAACTTATGAAATAAGAGGCTTTTATTTCAGTCTTCCGAAATTTTGTAGTATTTTTGCAGCATTGTAAGGAAAAACTATACTTGCAATGCCTATTGGTCAATGTTCAGAATAAAGAAATTAGATATATTCATAGCCAAACAGTTTGGTATGCTCTTCGTGGGAACATTCTTCATCTGCCAGTTCGTGCTGATGATGCAGTTCCTGTGGAGATACGTTGACGAACTGATTGGTAAAGGACTTTCGATGGAGGTGCTGGCGCAGTTCTTTTGGTATATGAGCCTTATGCTCGTTCCGCAAGCGCTGCCTCTTGCTATCCTCCTGTCCTCGCTTATCACCTTCGGAAACCTTGGCGAAAGCAGTGAGCTGACAGCTATAAAGGCTGCCGGAATATCGCTGATGCAGGCGTTCCGTTCGCTGATAGCCATCACGCTGATTATATCGGGCGTGTCTTTTTATTTCCAGAATGTAGTAGGGCCTAATGCAAACATGCAGTTCGCCCAGCTCCTGATGTCGATGAAGCAGAAAAGTCCGGAGCTTGAAATACCCGAAGGGGTGTTCTATGACGGAATACCGAACTGCAACCTTTATGTGCAGAAGAAGAATGTGGAAACGGGAAAGCTGTATGGCATAATGATATACCGCATGACGAACAGCTTCGAGGATGCCGCCATAATACTTGCCGATTCAGGAATGCTGCAGTCTACGGCAGAGAAGAAGCATCTCGTGCTGACGTTGCATAGCGGAGAGTGGTTCGAGAACATGAAGTCGTCGGATGTCACGGGCAGTGCAAACGTGCCTTATCGTAGGGAGACATTTACTTCAAAAAGGATAGTGCTCGACTTTGACAATGACTTCAACCTTGCTGATGCCAGTTCGCTCTCCAACAACGCCAAAGCCAAGAGCCTCTCGCAGATATTCCATGACATGGATTCCATACGGGCTGATTATGACAGCATCGGACGCTCATTCTATTGTGATGCTATGATGCTGCAGTTCGGCATGAAACCTATTTCAAGGAAAGATTCGCTACGGGCGCAGAAACTTGTTGCAGAGGGAAAGGTGGATGCTGCAAAGAGTTTTGAAAAGCTGCCGGCAGACAAGAAGCTTGAGATTGTGAACAGAGCAATATCTACGGTTCAGAACAATGTCGGCGATCTGGAATTCAAGGCTATGGTGACAAAAGACGGCGACAAGCTGCTGCGCCAGCATAGCATAGAGGCGATAAACAAGTTTACGCTTGCCTTGTCGTGCCTGATATTCTTCTTTATCGGAGCACCGCTCGGAGCCATCATCAGAAAGGGAGGACTCGGAGTGCCGGTGATAATCTCGGTGCTCGTGTTTATCGTGTATTATATCTTCGACAATACAGGATACAGAATGGCACGAGGCGGAATGTGGGCTGTGTGGTTCGGAAAGAGTATTGCCGTGGCGGTGCTTACGCCTCTCGCCGTGTTCTTTACATACAAGGCAAACTGTGACTCCGTGGTGTTTAACGTAGATGCTTACCGGAACTTGCTGATGAAGATTCTCGGCATGAGGGTGAAGCGAAGCATAAGCCGGAAAGATGTGATAATAGAGGATTCGGATTACCGGAAGGATGCCGACGAAGCACGCTGGCTTGCTGCAGAGGCAAAGGAATATTCAATGGCCCATAAGCTGAAGACTCCGCCAAACTTCATAAATGTGTTCTTCAAGTATCAGCCGGATCATGCTGTGGAGGAAATAGGAGAAAGGATGGAGACGATGATTTCCGACCTTTCGAACTCGCGAGACAGGATGGTGATAAACCTGATAAATGAGTATCCGATGATTATGGTGAAGGCGCACACCCGACCGTTTGAGCGGAAATGGATGAATGTCGTGGCGGCTGTAATCGTGCCGGTCGGACTGTTCTTCTATTTCAGAATGTGGAGATTCCGTCTCAGGCTGATGCGCGATCTGGTGCAGATAGAAGACGTGAGCGGCAAATTGGCAAACCGCTTGGATGAGATGAATAAGAATTAAAATTTATATTTATATATAATAAGGTATAATGATATGGAGAAACTAAAGCTGAATACAGTGGAGGAGGCAATCGAGGACTTCAAGGAAGGCAAGTTCGTGATTGTCGTTGATGATGAGGACCGTGAGAATGAAGGAGACCTTATCATAGCAGCAGAGAAGATTGATGCGGAAAAAGTGAATTTCATGCTGAAACATGCAAGAGGCGTGCTTTGTGCACCGATCACGATTTCAAGATGTCAGGAACTGGACTTGCCGCATCAGGTTACGGACAATACGTCGATGCTCGGTACACCGTTCACGGTGACTATCGACAAACTCGAAGGATGCTCGACGGGTGTATCAGCCCATGACCGTGCGGAGACTATCAAGGCTCTTGCCGACCCTAAATCGACGGCTACAACATTCGGTCGCCCGGGACACGTGAATCCTCTTTATGCACAGGATAACGGCGTGCTTAGAAGAAGCGGACACACCGAGGCTGCCATCGATCTTTGCAATATGGCAGGACTATATCCGGCTGGAGCTCTTATGGAGATTATGAACGATGATGGTACTATGGCGCGTTTGCCACAGCTACTTGAATTCGGAGAGAAGTACGGACTGAAGACAATATCCATCAAGGATATGATTGCCTACCGCCTTAAGCATGAGGTGCTCGTTGAAAAGGGCGAGGAGGTGGATATGCCTACGGTATACGGACATTTCAAGCTTGTGCCTTTCCGTCAGACAAGCAACGGACTTGAACACATGGCACTTATAAAAGGTTCATGGGAGGCTGATGAGCCTGTCCTCGTACGTGTACATTCTTCTTGCTCTACAGGAGATATCCTTGGAAGCATGCGCTGCGATTGCGGAGAACAGCTTCATAAGGCAATGCAGATGATAGAGAAAGAAGGTAAAGGCGTTGTCGTATACATGCAGCAAGAAGGCAGAGGCATCGGTCTGATGAATAAGATAGCAGCCTATAAACTACAGGAAAAGGGACTTGATACAGTGGAAGCAAACGTTCATCTCGGCTTTAAACCTGACGAGAGAGACTATGGCTGCGGTGCACAGATACTCAGAGAGCTCGGGGTGAAGAAGATGAGACTGCTTACAAACAACCCGACAAAGAGAGTCGGGCTTGAAGCCTATGGACTCGAAATCGTTGAAAACGTTCCGATAGAAATCGTTCCGAACAAATACGACTATAAGTATCTGCAGACCAAAAAAGAAAGAATGGGTCATAACTTACACTTGTAATAAACATTGCAAAGTGAAAAAGAAAGTTGTCCGAATGAAATAAATACCACTTTTATTCGTTAAAGACAAGAAAAAGATATAATTTTGCAAGGAAAAATTACAAGTAAAAGAAAAAATGACACAAATATCAGATCGTCTTAACAGACTTGCCCCTTCTGCAACACTCGCAATGTCGCAGAAGAGTGGCGAGATGAAAGCCCAGGGGGTGGATGTTATTAACATGAGCGTTGGTGAGCCTGATTTCAATACTCCTGACCATATAAAGGAGGCTGCTAAGAAGGCTATTGATGAAAACTACTCAAGGTATTCTCCTGTTCCAGGATATGTGGAACTGAGAAAAGCCATCTCAAACAAATTGAAAAACGAGAATGGGTTGGAGTATTCCGTAAATGAAATTCTCGTGTCTAACGGTGCAAAACAGAGTGTTTGCAATACCGTGATGGCTCTCGTGAACGATGGCGAAGAGGTTATAATACCTGCGCCTTATTGGGTAAGTTATCCGCAGATGGTAAAACTGGCAGGCGGAGTGCCTGTTATCGTTGAGGCTGGCTTTGAGCAGAATTTCAAGATGACACCAGAACAGCTTGAGGCTGCTATCACGCCAAAGACGAGAATGATAATCCTGTGCTCACCGAGCAACCCTACAGGAAGCGTATATTCCGCTGAAGAACTGGCTGCACTCGCAGAAGTGATAAAGCGTCATGACAACCTGTATGTACTTGCAGATGAGATATATGAGCACATCAACTATATCGGAAAGCATCATAGCATCGCACATGTCGACGGTATGAGGGAACGTACGATAATAGTAAACGGCGTGTCAAAGGCTTATGCCATGACGGGATGGAGAATCGGATTTATCGCTGCTCCGGAATGGATCGTTAAAGGCTGCAACAAGCTGCAGGGGCAATATACGAGTGGACCATGCTCCGTAAGCCAGAAGGCGGCAGAGGCGGCTTATACCACATCTCAGGAATGTGTCGAGACAATGCGTAAGGCGTTCGAGCGCAGAAGAGACCTTATCGTAGAACTCGCAAGTCAGATTCCCGGACTGGAGGTCAACAAGCCGGAAGGCGCATTCTATCTGTTCCCGAAATGCAGCAGCTTCTTCGGAAAAAGCTATAACGGAAAGACGATAAACAACTCAACCGACCTTGCGATGTTCCTGCTTGAAGTAGGACATGTGGCAACAGTGGGAGGAGACGCTTTCGGCGACCCTTATTGCTTCCGCATGAGCTACGCCACAAGCGATGACAACATCCGTGAGGCGTTGAAGCGAATAAAAGATACTCTCGCATTGCTGTCTTAATGTGGCAAAAGCGCAAAGTTTGGCTCAATAATGTGCTGTAGAGCATATGTTTAATAAAAAAAGACGTTTAACTTGTTAAAATGATTTAACAACGCTTCGTTATATTTATTAAATTAGTATCTTTGCACGCATTACGAGCTTAAATCTATTGCGTAGACATGGCGAGGTGCGCAGAATCGTATAGACTAATCAAGAATTCTATAACTTAAATTTATTAATAACTTAAATTAAAATCAAAAGAATTATGGCAAATTCACAGAAAGCAGCCCCAGCTAAAAAGCAGGGCTTCCAGGGCGTTCGCGCAGCGATTTGGATCATCGTACTCTGCTTCATCGCAGGTGTATGCTTCTATCAGTTCGTACTCGGTAACCCTGCAAACTTCCAGGGTGGCGACAACGCTAACGCTCCTCTTCCAGGTAACCTTCTCGGTACTATCTACAAGGGAGGTATCGTCGTTCCTGTCATCATCACACTTCTCT
>URLQ01000018.1 GCA_900548745.1 uncultured Prevotella sp. | reverse complement strand
GAATTTCTATGAGAAAGTTACGGACTTTCTATGGGAAAGTTACCGAATTTCTAAATGATGACAAAATAGCGTACTTATAGAGGCTTGGCGTGATTGTCATAATCAACGTGTATTGACGTACTATACCAACTGGATATTTATACAGACTATGCGTTTGTTTATGCATTCTTGTCGCTTGCTTATGTTGTTTAATCTAAAATGGTTCTTGTTGTCTTTGAAATTGCTAATCGCGTGTCTTTATTGTTTTTGTTAATGCTCATTTAGATATCCTATCACTCCAAATTCCGGATGAACCAATATTTTTGCTCTATTCATCTCAAATATGCACACATCTCGGAACAGTCGGATTACATTGGAGTCAAGCAGCTTGTTTTTTATTCCAACAGGCTTATAATTCGGATTTTTTATCTAAATTTGCAAAAAAAATAAAGGATGAGACGTACATTTAATCATAATATTAATGAGTATGCACACTATGAAGTGATGCAGGATGATACTCTACTGAACTTTCTACTGAACAATGTAAAAGAAAGTCGTTCGAAAATTAAAGCTACTTTGCAGGGTAGGGGAATTAAGGTTAACGGAAAGACCGTTACTCAGTTTGATTTTCCTGTGGCGAAAGGCACAAAGATTGATGTGAGCAAGACAAAGCGAAACAACGACAAACTGAAAAGTCGTTATGTGAAGATTGTCTACGAAGACCAATATCTTGTCGTGATAGAAAAGAATATCGGTATCTTGTCTATGGCTGCAGGACATAAGTCTCTGAATGTGAAGGCTGTGCTTGATGACTATTTCAAGAAGTCGCGTCAACGCTGCACGGCACATGTCGTGCACCGTCTTGACCGTGATACCAGCGGACTGATGATTTATGCGAAGGATATGGAGACGGAACAGATTCTGGAACACAACTGGCATGACATCGTCTTCGACCGTCGCTACGTGGCTGTGCTCAGCGGAGAGATGGAAGAAGATGAGGGTACGATAGAGAACTGGCTGAAAGACAATAAGGCTTATGTAACATATTCGTCGCCTGTTGACAACGGAGGAAAATATGCCATAACACATTTCCGTACTCTTGACCGCACCACGGAACACAGTCTTGTTGAGTTCAAGCTTGAAACGGGAAGGAAGAATCAGATTCGTGTTCATTCTGCAGATATGAATCATCCTGTTTGTGGCGATGTGAAGTACGGCAATGGCGATGACCCAATACATCGTCTGTGCCTTCATGCCTACATGTTGTGCTTCTATCATCCCGTAACGCATCAGCCGATGGAGTTTCAGACGATGATTCCTGCACAGTTCCGTCATATTTTTAAATAAGAGGTAAGTGAAAATGGAGAATTTTGGATATTACGTATTCTGTCTTATAGCATTTGTGGTGGTGTTCTTTCTGATAAAGAAGATTGCCGGTTGCATGATAAAGACGGTGATAATGGCAATCGTTGCTGCAATACTTGCGGCGGTGTATTTCCTGTGCTTTTAGCTTTCGGACTTGTTAATATTGCACAGGAACAGAAAAACAGATATTGCAGCCGTTTGCAAATAAAAACAGCAACGGCGAGACAATATCTGTTTTTCTGTTGAGTTTATGAAGCTCAATATTCAGTCTTGTCGCTCTTTTCCATCCACATGCGGAAAGCCTTGCTTGCTTCATCGCGCAGAATGATTTCCGATGGCTTGTTTCTTTTCTCTGGAGCAAGTTCCAGTTCTTTATATATAAAGTCGTCATCGAAGCCTATTGCCGCAGCATCCTTGCGGTCGTTGGCATAGTATATCTTGTCGAGATGTGCCCAGTATATAGCACCAAGACACATCGGGCATGGCTCACAGGATGTGTATATGGCGCAGCCGGACAAGTCAAAAGTCTTTAATGCTTCTGCAGCCTTGCGGATAGCGGAAACCTCAGCATGGGCTGTTGGGTCGCAGTTAATTGTTACACAGTTTGATGCTTCTGCAATGATCTCGCCATTGCGGGCAATTACGGCGCCAAACGGACCACCGCCGTTCTTTACGCTTTCTTCAGAAAGCTTGATAGCTCTGAGCATTAGTTCTTTGTCGTTCATAGTTATTGTCCTTTCCTTTGTTTCTGTATATGAATTATTTTTGTGCTAAGTTATTCATTTTTGTTGTATTATCAAAATAAAATAGGTAAATTCGCAGCATGATATTCTATTTGTCAGGAACAGGAAATACAAGGTGGGTGGCAGAAAGCCTGTCTCGCTCCCTTGGTGAGAGACTTATAAATGTAGCAGATGTGTTCGACACGGACTGCCGGTTTAAGTTGTGTAAGGATGAGATTGTCGGTTTTTGCTTTCCCATCCATGGTTGGCGTCCGCCAAAGCTGATGCTTGATTTCATCAGTCGTCTCAGAGTTGACGACATGTGGATGTCAAGACCTTACAGCTTTGCCGTATGCACGGTGGGTGACACTTCTGGTGAGGCGATGGATATATTTTCAGAAGATGCTTATTATTACGGTTCTCCGATAAAGACAATGTTTGACATCAGGATGCCGAACACTTATGTCGGTCTGCCTTTCATGGATGTAGACAGCAAGACGGTGGAAGCGGATAAGCTTGAAGAAGCAAAACAAAGATTGGCGGAAATTACGGAACGCCTGAAGGACAGGGAAAAAGTTGTTGACCTGAAATTCAGGGGGAAATGGCAGAAGATAAACACCCGGTATCTTGGAGCATTGTTCGTAGACTGTCTGCTGACGGACAAACCATTCTCTGTGGATGCATCGTTATGTGTAAGGTGTGGTAAGTGTGCTGCTGTCTGTCCTGTAGATAATATAAAAGGTGGGGTGGGCGAATTGCCTATATGGAAGCATAACAAAAAATGTATGACATGCTTCGCTTGTTATCATAACTGTCCGAAGCATGCCATACGATATGGTTTGATGACAAGTGGAAAAGGCCAGTATCGTTTTACTACTCCTCCTCAGAAAGAGTAATCTCGCCGCATAGGCTCTTGTTCATCTTTGTCCTCACGATATTGGTGTCGCTATAATGCCCTTGCAGGAACATCAGTTTTGTAAGCGCGCTCTCTACCGTACTGTCGTGACCACTTACAACTCCCATGTTCTTCAGCTGGAAGCCTGTGTCGTATCTACCCATTTCAACGGAGCCTGCTGCGCATTGACTGATGTTTATAATGGTTATACCTCGGCTCGTGGCTTCCTTCAGCAGGCGCATAAGCCAAGGAGTGTGTGGAGCGTTGCCGCTGCCGTATGTCCTCATCACGATGGAACGCAGTTCCGGTGATTCGATGACGTGGCGCACAATCGACTCCTGAACGCCGGGGAATAGTGTGAATACAATAGCGTTGGGGTCAATGGCAAAATGCGGAATCAATGGTTTCGTATAGTCTGGTCTCAGGATATACTCTTCATGGTAGATAATGTTAACTCCGGCATCGCCCAAATGCGGATAGTTGAATGATTCAAAGGCTTTGAAACCATCGGCATTCATCTTTGTCGCTCTGTTTCCTCTGAGCAGCTGCCCGCTGAAATATATGCAGACCTCAGGAACGATAGGTGTTCCGTCAGCATGGTGGGCAGAGGCGATCTCGATACTTGTAATCAGGTTCTCCTTGCCATCAGTGCGTAACTGTCCTATAGGCAGCTGGCTGCCTGTGAGTATGACAGGCTTAGTCAGATTCTCAAGCATAAACGACAATGCGGATGCCGTGAAGGCCATGGTGTCGGTGCCGTGGAGAATCACGAAGCCGTCATATTGGTCATATCTGTCGGCAATGATTCTTACAAGCTGTGACCATAGTCTTGGCGACATGTCGCTTGAGTCTATAGGAGGCGTAAACTGGTAAGTGTCGATACCTGTTTCCAGTGTGGCAAACTCCGGTAGACAACTCACGAGATGATTGAAATCGAGAGGCTCCAAGACTCCGGTAACCGGATTACGTCCCATACCGATTGTTCCGCCAGTGTAAATCAACAAAACCCTCTCGGTTCGAGGTGTTATTTGCAGCGAAGAAATTGTGTCCTTCATATCCTTTAAAGCTCTATTTTATATTTATTGTGCAAATATAGCTTAAAAATATATGAAATCAAAAAAAATGCCGTATATTTGCACAACTATTATTAAACAAATTACATATTCATAATAAACACTTAAAACAAAGTATAACATGAAGCAATTTATGGACGAAAACTTCTTGCTTGATACAGCTACTGCGCAAGATCTTTTCCACAATCATGCGGCTAAAATGCCAATCATCGACTATCACTGTCATCTTATTCCAGAAATGGTTGCCAACGACCATAAGTTCAAGAGCATTACAGAGCTTTGGCTTGGTGGAGACCACTACAAATGGCGTGCAATGCGTACAAACGGAGTGGATGAGAGATATTGCACAGGCAAGGATACTTCTGATTGGGAGAAATTCGAGAAGTGGGCAGAAACAGTGCCTTATACATTCCGTAACCCATTGTATCACTGGACACACCTTGAGCTGAAGACAGCTTTCGGTATCAACAAGCTTTTGAGTCCTAAGACAGCACGTGAGATCTTTGACGAATGTAACGAGAAGCTCCAGCAGCCAGAGTATACAGCACGTGGCTTTATGCGTCGCTACAATGTAGAGTGTGTATGTACAACAGATGATCCTATCGATGATCTTCGTTACCACAAGCAGACACGTGAGAGCGGATTCGAAATCAAGATGATTCCAGCATGGCGTCCAGACAAGGCTATGAACATAGAAAAACCTGATTTTGCAGACTATGTAAACAAGCTCGGAGAGGTGGCTGGCGTTACCATCAGCAAGTTCTCTGATATGGTAGATGCATTGCAGAAGCGTCATGACTTCTTCCATGAGAATGGCTGCCGTCTTTCAGACCACGGTATAGAGGAGTTCTATGATGAGCCGTATACAGATTCACAGATTGAGACAATCTTCGAGAAGGCAATGCGCAAGCAGCAGTTGTCGGCACAGGAAATCCGTCAGTTCAAGCATTGCATCCTGCATGTCTTTGCAGAGCAGGATTATGCAAGCGACTGGACACAGCAGTATCACTATGGTGCAATCCGCGACAACAACAGCCTGATGTACGACAAGCTTGGTGCTGATACAGGTTTCGACTCAATCGGTGAGTTCACAACAGCAACAGCAATGAGTCATTTCCTCAACGAGCTTAACAAGGAAGGCAAACTGACACGTACTATCCTTTATTGCTTGAACCCTTGTGCAAATGAGGTTATAGCAACAATGCTTGGTAACTTCCAGGATGGTTCTTGCCCAGGTAAGATACAGTTCGGTTCAGGTTGGTGGTTCAACGATCAGCTTGACGGTATGACACGTCAGATGAACGCACTCTCAGTTCTTGGTTTGTTGAGTCGCTTTGTAGGAATGCTTACCGACAGCCGTTCGTTCCTGTCATATCCTCGTCATGAGTACTTCCGTCGTTTGCTTTGCAACCTGCTCGGCAATGATGTGGAGAAGGGCTTGCTGCCTAACGATATGGAGAGCCTCTCTCGTATGGTTGAGGATATCAGCTACAACAACGCACGCAACTATTTCAAGTTCTATTAATATTGCTTGTAAATAGAATATTATAAGTCCTTCTTTCTGCCTATATATATAATAAGGTGGAAAGAAGGACTCTTTTTAGTTTTCTTTTTTACTCTTATAAACTGTCACTTATACATTTAGTTTGTAAAATATTTGCCAATCTCAGAAAATAGGCTTATTTTTGCACAGTTTTTAACTATATATATAATTAGACATATGAAGAAACTAATCTTTCCAATAGTTTTAGTACTCGTAGTGCTCTCCTTTTTCAGTTGTGGCAGCACAAAAAACGTGGCTTATTTCAAGAATGCAGACACAATAAGTCTTGCTGCTTCAAAAGGTTTGTTTGATGCCAAGATTATGCCAAAGGATTTGCTTACAATTACAGTGAGTACAACAAATCCTAAAGCGGCTGCTCCATTTAATCTTACCATTCAGGATCCGCTCAGATCATCAGGTTCTCTTTCATATAGTCAGGGAAATCTGTTGCAGTATCTTGTTGATAATGACGGAGCTATCAATTTTCCTGTTGTCGGAAAGGTTAATGTTGCAGGATTGACAAAAAGAGAATGTGAAACATTGCTCCATGACAAGATAAAGCCATTTATGGCAGAAAACGAGAATCCTATTGTTACAGTCAAGATGGCAAGTTTCAAGATTTCGGTGCTTGGTGAAGTCGGACATCCGGGAGTGTTTACCGTCGAGACAGAGAAGATGAGTATCCTGCAGGCGTTGGCAAATGCCGGTGACCTTACAATCTATGGTAAGCGTGACAATGTTATGCTTGTCAGAGAGGATGCAAACGGCGAAAAGACTATACACAGATTGAACTTGAATGATGCTAATCTGATAAATTCTCCATATTATTACTTGCAGCAGAATGATGCTATCATAGTAGAGCCAAACAAGGTTAAGGCGCAGAACTCAGCAATCGGTCAAAGTACAACCTTGATGATTTCGGCTGTCGGAATCCTGACATCTGTTGCATCGCTTGTTGTCAATATCCTTAGAAAATAATAATAACAAGGTATAAGCGAATAGTATATGTGTGGAATCGTAGGATATATAGGGAATCGAGAAGCCTATCCGATACTGATAAAGGGGCTGAAACGACTCGAATATAGAGGTTATGACAGTGCGGGAGCAGCATTAGTAAACCAGAACGGTGAACTCAGTGTCTATAAGACAAAGGGAAAAGTCTCAGACCTTGAGACTTTTTGTCAGGATAAGGATATAACCGGAAGTGTTGGTATAGCACATACCCGTTGGGCAACCCACGGCGAACCTTCTTCTCTGAACGCTCATCCTCATTATTCCGAGTCAAAGAATCTTGCGATAATACACAACGGTATAATAGAGAATTATGCCGATTTGAAAAAGAAACTCATTTCGGATGGAGTGCATTTTCGTTCCGACACGGATACGGAAGTTATTGTACAGCTTATAGAATATATACAGACAAAGAAAAACGTAGACCTGCTGACTGCTGTAAGGCTTGCTCTTCATCAGCTTATCGGGGCGTATGCCATTGCCTTGCTCGACAAGAGAGAAAAGAATCAGATAATAGCAGCCCGTAAGCAGAGTCCGCTTGTTATCGGAATAGGTGACAATGAGTTTTTCCTTGGTTCCGATGCAACTCCTATTATAGAATATACAGACAAGGTGGTATATCTTGATGACGACAATGTTGCCGTGATGCGCCTTGGAGAGGAGTTGAAGGTCGTTAACAATATGAACCATGAAATGTCGCCGGAGGTAAGAACTTTGGATATGAATTTGGGACAGATAGAAAAAGGCGGCTATCCCAATTTCATGCTGAAGGAAATATTCGAGCAGCCGGAATGTTTGGAAAACTGTATGAGGGGACGTGTCAATGTTGATGCAAACAAAGTTATGTTGAGTGCTGTCATTGACTATAAGAAACAACTCCTTAATGCAAAAAGAATCATTATCGTAGCTTGTGGTACTTCATGGCATGCAGGACTGATAGGCAAACAGATTATAGAGTCGTTTTGCCGTATACCGGTAGAAGTGGAGTATGCAAGTGAATTCAGATACCGTAATCCTGTAATAAACAGCGATGATGTGATTATAGCTGTTTCTCAGAGCGGAGAGACGGCAGATACGTTAGCCGCAGTGAAACTCGCAAAAGAGAACGGTGCCTTCGTATTTGGAATATGCAATGCCATAGGTTCAAGTATACCAAGAGCAACGAATACAGGCTCATATATACATGTCGGACCTGAGATAGGCGTAGCTTCTACAAAGGCATTTACAGGGCAGGTGACGGTTCTCGTGATGCTCGCTCTTGCATTAGCAAAAGAAAAGGGAACTATTACAGACGAGCTTTATACCAGCGTGGTAAAGGAGCTTAGTGGCATTCCTGAGAAGATAAAAAAGATGCTTGAGCTGAACGACAGAATTTCCGAACTCAGTCGTACATTCACCTATGCCCATAATTTTCTGTATTTGGGAAGAGGGTATAACTATCCTGTTGCTTTGGAAGGTGCTTTAAAGTTGAAGGAAATCAGCTATATCCATGCCGAGGGTTATCCGGCGGCAGAGATGAAGCATGGTCCTATTGCCCTTATTGACTCAGACATGCCTGTGGTTGTTGTTGCACCTCATGACGAGATGTACAAGAAGGTATTGAGCAATATACAGGAGATAAAAGCCAGACGAGGGAAAATTATCGCATTGGTATCTAAAGGTGACGATACGATAAGCAAGATAGCAGACGAGGTTATTGAAATGCCGGAGACTTTAGAGTGTCTGGAACCGTTGATCGCTTCCATCCCTTTGCAGCTGTTGGCCTATCATGTTGCTGTGTGCAAGGGAAAGGATGTTGACCAGCCGCGAAATCTCGCCAAGTCTGTCACTGTAGAATAGTTGGATGAAATATATAGGGCTACTCCTTTATAGGAGCAAGCCCTTTGATATAATATATAAGGTAATAATTGTTCAGGAATAAAATAACATTAAACGCAAATTAAACGATGGAACCTTTGAAGCATGAATGTGGTGTGGCAATGGTACGACTGCTGAAGCCATTGGAGTATTATCAGCAGAAGTATGGAACATGGATGTATGGTCTGAACAAGCTGTATCTCATGATGGAGAAGCAGCATAACAGAGGTCAGGAAGGAGCCGGTATGGCATGCGTCAATCTGGAGGCAGAGCCTGGCAATGAATATATGTTCAGGGAGCGTGCAGAAGGAGCAAATGCCATTACAGAGATATTCGGAACCGTTCAAAAGCGTTTTGCGGAGATTTCTAAAGAACAGCTTGCTGATGTGGAATTCGCAAGAAGGAATCTTCCTTTTGCAGGAGAGCTGTATATGGGCCACTTGCGTTATTCAACGACAGGGAAGAAAGGCATAACATACGTTCACCCGTTCTTGAGACGCAATAACTGGAGAGCCAAGAATCTTTGTCTGTGTGGAAATTTCAACATGACGAATATAGACGAAATATTCGAAAGACTCATCGGCATGGGACAGTCTCCAAGAATATATAGTGACAGCTATATTACACTTGAGTATATGGGACATCGTCTTGACCGTGAGGTGGAGAGGAATTTCGTTGATGCACAGAAAAGAGGTCTTAAGGGGCGCGATATAACGAACTATATAGACAATAATGTCAAAATGGGAAACGTGTTGAAGACCACGATGCCGGATTTCGATGGAGGTTATGTGATGTGTGGCCTTACCGGTAGTGGAGAGATGTTTGCCATGCGTGACCCATGGGGAATACGTCCTGCCTTCTGGTATAAGAATGATGAGATACTGGTGGTGGCAAGTGAGCGTCCTGTATTGCAGACCACATTCGGGTTGCAGTGTGATGATATTAACGAACTCGAACCGGGCTGTGCGTTGGTAGTAAACAAGAAAGGGGAAGACTCTCTGGAGAGGATCATTGAGCAGCGTGGCGACAGCAAATGTTCCTTTGAACGTATATATTTCAGCAGAGGTTCAGACCGTGACATCTATCAGGAGCGAAAGAAACTTGGTGAGCAGCTCACAGGATCAATCCTGAAAGCTGTGGATTATGATACAGAACATACTGTGTTCTCCTTTATTCCGAATACCGCAGAGGTGGCATTCTATGGAATGCTTGGAGGATTCAAGCGCTATCTGAACGACCAGAAGATAGAGCGCATACAGAATATGGACCATATCCCGTCAAAGGAAGAACTGCAGGAGATACTTCATCAGTATGTGCGAAGTGAAAAGGTGGCATGGAAGGACATAAAGCTAAGAACGTTTATAACGGAGGGCAATTCGAGAAACGACCTTGCTTCGCACGTCTATGATGTGACATACGGCTCTTTGCAGCCATACGTAGACAACCTTGTGATAATAGACGACAGTATCGTTCGAGGCACAACTCTGAAGGAGAGCATACTGAAGATACTCGACAGTCTTCATCCGAAGAAGATAGTTATCGTAAGCAGTTCCCCACAGATAAGATATCCTGACTATTATGGTATAGACATGCCAAGGCTTGAGGAGTTCTGTGTGTTCCGTGCAACGGTGGAACTACTGAAAGAAAGTGGCAAAGAGAACCTTCTTGAAGAAACCTACCATAAGTGCAAGACAGAGCTTGAGAAGCCGAAGACGGAGATGCAGAATGCTGTAAGAGATATCTACAAACCATTTACGGTGGATGAGATAAACAATAAGATGATAGAAATGCTGCGTCCGGAAGGAATGAAGACACCTGTAGAACTCGTGTTCCAGTCGATAGAAGGTCTGCACACGGCAATACCGAACCATAAGGGAGATTGGTATTTTACAGGAAACTATCCTACACCGGGAGGCACCAGACTCGTAAATCAATCTTTCATAAACTATTACGAGTCAGTTTGCAATAGATAATTAGAAACAACCATATAATGATAAAGCCGCAAGGCAAAAATAATATAATTTGATGAGAAACGTAACTTTAGTCTTAGAAGACGGAACGAAATTTCATGGTAAGTCATTTGGCTATGACCAGCCAGTGGCAGGTGAAGTTGTGTTCAACACAGCTATGATGGGTTATCCTGAGAGCCTGACAGACCCATCGTATGCGGGTCAGTTAATGACACTCACTTATCCACTTGTAGGAAACTATGGTGTGCCTCCATTCACGGTAGAAAAGAATGGTATTGCCACATTCATGGAGAGTGACAAAATCTACGCTTCGGCAATTATCGTAGCGGATTACAGTGAACAGTATTGCCACTGGAATGCTGTAGAATCGCTTGCCGATTGGCTTAAGCGCGAACATGTGCCTGGAATCACAGGCATTGACACACGTGAGCTGACTAAAGTATTACGTGAGCATGGTGTGATGATGGGTAAGATTCTGTTTGATGATGAGCCAGACAATATACCGGAAGCTCTTTACGAAGGTGTCAATTTCGTTGACAAGGTCAGCTGTAAGGAGATAATCCGCTACAATGAAGGAGTCGGCAGAAAAGTTGTCCTCGTTGACTGTGGCGTGAAAAACAATATTATCCGTTGTCTGATAAACCGTGGTGTAGAGGTTATCCGTGTGCCATGGAACTATGATTATACAGATATGGAGTTTGACGGACTCTTCCTTGCCAATGGCCCTGGTGACCCAGACATGTGTGAGGAGGCTGTAAATATTATCCGCAAGCAGATGTCTTTGTCAACAAAGCCTATCTGCGGAATCTGTATGGGTAATCAGTTGCTTGCAAAAGCTGGTGGCGCAAGTATTTATAAGCTCAAGTATGGTCATCGCTCTCATAACCAGCCGGTACGTATGGTAGGTACTAACAACTGCTACGTTACGAGTCAGAATCATGGCTATGCTGTAGATGCCAAGACTTTTGGTAATGATTGGGAGGAACTCTTTGTAAATATGAATGATGGCAGTAACGAGGGAATCCGACACAAGAAGAACCCTTGGTTCTCAAGCCAGTTCCACCCGGAGGCATGCTCTGGTCCTGTAGATACAGAGTTTATGTTTGACAAGTTTGTTGACTCTCTTAAATAAGGTTATTCCATAACGCATATAATCATAGATTACAGATGAAAGACGAAAATATAAAGAAAGTCCTGCTGTTGGGTTCAGGCGCATTGAAAATTGGTGAGGCTGGAGAGTTTGACTACTCCGGTTCGCAGGCATTGAAGGCTCTACGTGAAGAAGGTGTCAAGACGGTGCTGATAAATCCTAATATCGCTACGGTACAGACATCAGAAGGTGTTGCCGATCAGATTTATTTCCTTCCTGTGCAGCCATATTTCGTGGAAAGAGTCATTGAGAAGGAGCGTCCAGACGGAATTCTTCTATCGTTTGGAGGACAGACTGCCCTCAACTGTGGAGTGGAACTATACAAGAGCGGTGTACTTGAGAAGTACAACGTCAAGGTGCTTGGCACTCCAGTGCAGGCCATCATGGATACAGAAGACCGTGAGCTCTTCGTGGAGAAACTTGATGAGATCAATGTTAAGACCATCAAGAGTGAGGCTTGTGAGAATATAGAACAGACACGTAAGGCAGCAGCAGAGCTTGGCTATCCTGTCATCATTCGTGCTGCTTATGCTCTTGGCGGACTCGGTTCTGGATTTGCTGATAATGAAGAGGAACTGAACAAACTTGCAGAAAAGGCATTCTCTTTCTCTCCTCAGGTGCTTGTAGAGAAGAGTTTGAAGGGTTGGAAAGAGATAGAGTATGAGGTGGTTCGTGACCGTTACGACAACTGTATTACGGTATGTAATATGGAGAACTTCGATCCGCTCGGCATACATACGGGTGAGAGTATCGTGATTGCTCCTTCACAGACACTGACAAATTCCGAATATCATAAGCTTCGTGCTCTTGCAATAAAGATTATCCGTCATATCGGTATCGTAGGAGAGTGTAACGTGCAGTATGCATTCGATCCAAAGAGCGAGGATTATCGCGTGATAGAGGTTAATGCACGTCTTAGCCGTTCATCAGCTCTCGCATCAAAAGCTACAGGTTATCCTCTCGCTTTTGTTGCAGCAAAGCTGGGTATGGGCTACGGATTGTTTGAACTGAAGAACTCCGTAACAAAGACAACGAGTGCATTCTTTGAGCCGGCTCTCGACTATGTCGTCTGCAAGATTCCTCGTTGGGACTTGAGCAAGTTCCGTGGCGTAGACAAGGAACTTGGTTCTTCGATGAAGTCTGTTGGTGAGGTTATGGCTATAGGCCGTAACTTTGAGGAGGCAATACAGAAGGGACTCCGTATGATAGGACAAGGCATGCATGGCTTTGTCGAGAACAAGGAACTGGAGATTGACGATATTGATGCAGCACTCAGAGAGCCTACAGACAAGCGTGTCTTCGTAATATCGAAGGCAATGCACAAGGGATACAGTGTTGATGATATCCATGAGCTGACGAAGATAGACAAGTGGTTCCTTGAGAAACTGAAGCACATCATCGATATCGATGAGGATATGAAGAAGTGCAACATTAATACTCTCGACAAGGAGCTGCTCCGTACAGCCAAGGTATATGGCTTTACTGATTTCCAGATAGCACGTGCCGTTGGCTTGGAGCAGGAGCTTCATAGCATGGCTAAGGCTGGTCTTGTTGTAAGACAGTTGCGCAAGAACTACGGCATCGTACCTGTAGTGAAGCAGATAGACACCTTGGCGGCAGAATACCCTGCACAGACCAACTACCTGTATGTTACATACGCTGGCGTAAAGAGCGATATCACTTTCGAGAACGACCATCGTAGTATTATTGTACTTGGTTCCGGCGCTTATCGTATTGGTTCTTCGGTAGAGTTTGACTGGTGTGGCGTACAGGCTCTTAATACAATTCGCAAAGAAGGTTACCGCAGTATAATGATAAACTATAATCCGGAGACAGTGTCTACGGACTATGACATGTGTGACCGTCTGTATTTCGACGAACTTACCTTTGAGCGTGTCATGGATATCATAGATATGGAGCAGCCGCATGGAGTTATCGTTTCTACAGGTGGACAGATTCCAAACAATCTTGCTATGCGTCTCGATGAGCAGCATGTGCCAATCCTTGGTACAAAGGCGCAGGATATCGACAATGCCGAAGACCGTGCCAAGTTCTCTCAGATGCTTACCAATAATGGCATCAACCAGCCGGAATGGAGTGCGCTGACAAGTATGGAAGACATCGACAAGTTCATCGAGCGAGTTGGCTTCCCTGTATTGGTGCGTCCAAGCTATGTGCTCTCTGGTGCGGCAATGAATGTATGTTCTAATGAAGACGAGCTGAAGCGCTTCTTACAGCTTGCTGCAAACGTGAGTGAAGACCATCCTGTTGTGGTGAGCAAGTTCATTGAGCATGCAAAGGAGATAGAGATGGATGCTGTGGCAAAAGACGGAGAGGTAATGGCTTATGCCATTTCCGAGCATATTGAGTTTGCTGGTGTACACTCTGGAGATGCTACAATACAGTTCCCTCCACAGAAGCTTTATGTTGAAACCGTAAGACGCGTGAAGAGAGTAGGACGCCAGATTGCAAAGGAACTGCATATCAACGGTCCGTTCAATATTCAGTTCATGGCTCGCGACAATGATATTCTTGTCATAGAATGTAATCTGCGTGCCAGCCGTTCGTTCCCATTCGTAAGCAAGGTGCTTAAGATTAACCTCATAGAACTTGCTACAAAGGTTATGTTGGGCTTGCATGTAGAGAAACCAAGCAAGAATCTCTTTGACCTTGACTATGTAGGTATTAAGGCATCGCAGTTCAGCTTCAACCGCTTGCAGAAGGCAGACCCTGTGCTTGGCGTGGACATGAGTTCTACAGGAGAGGTTGGATGTATCGGAAACGACACCAGCTGTGCTCTCTTGAAGAGTATGCTCTCTGTCGGACAGCGTATTCCTGCAAAGAATATTCTTCTGTCTACCGGTGGTGCAAAGCAGAAGGCCGACATGCTGGATGCTGCGGAGATGCTTGTAAAGCATGGATACAATCTGTATGCTACGGCAGGTACAAGCCGCTTCCTCACAGAAAACGGCATAAAGAACACCCGTGTTCTATGGCCTTCAGAGGAGGCAGAAGGTGATGCTCCAAAGGCTTTGGATATGCTTCATAACCATGAGATAGATATGGTAGTGAATATTCCTAAGGATCTTACAAGTTCAGAACTTTCCAATGGATACAAGATTCGTCGTGCGGCAATTGATCTCAATGTGCCGTTGATTACTAACAGCCGACTTGCAAGTGCATTTATCTATGCCTTCTGCACAGTGAAACTCGACGAAATAGAAATCAAGGCTTGGGGAGAGTATTAATCGTATTCAACTGGAGTAGACATATTCTGTAATATAAACGCAGCCAGGGACTCAGTGGTTACTGAATCCTTGGCTGTGTCTTTTGTAATGGTTGTGCTGTCTGTCTTGTGCTGATAAATGGTTATTAGGCATAATCGCTCTTTTAACAGCGATTATGCCTAATTTATTTTAGAATTCCACTTTGATTATATAATCTGTATTGTCGTTGTCTTGTCGGTCTGTCATGAATGAAATTGTTCCAGCTTTTCCGTTTCTCTGATACTTGATTTTATTTCCGTTTTCCAGATTCACGGCATTTTTGATTTTACTCTTTATAGGCAGTGTCACAGAGGAAGGAACTGTGTCGGAGAGTACATGGATGTAGAGTGGGGCGTTCTTTCCTTTTCCCATAGTAGAAACAATGCTGTCGCCGACATTAATGTTACCTCTTACTGTGGCATAGATGCTTTCTCCGGCTTTGCCGTTCAGCCATTTGCCTATGTCGGCAAGACGGTCAAGAGCTGTGGCTGGTAGTTCTCCGTTCGGTTGTGGACCGATATTGAGTAGCAGGTTGGCACCTTTTGCTGCTGTGCGCACAAGAAGTCGTATAAGCTCTTTGGGTGACTTGTAATCTTGGTCTTTAATCTTATATCCCCACATGCCGTTCATCGTTTGGCAAGTTTCAAGAGGCAGTTGGCTGATGGACTGTCCAGACAGTCCGCTTTTGTTCTCTCCTGGAATGTCGCGTTCAAACATCTGCATGTCCTCGCCCTCAAATGGAGTCTGATGGTGGTTGTTGCCGATAATGCAGGCCGGTTGCAGACTGTGAATCATACGGTATTGTTCAGGCAGTTGCCAGTTGAACGGGACGGAGTCCTCATCGTGGTCCCACCATCCGTCAAACCAGATGCCGTCCACCTTGCCGTATTTGGTAAGCAGTTCCGTGAGCTGTGCGTTCATGAATTTGTAGTAATGGTTCCAGTCAGCCTTCTTCGGGTCCTTTCCGGTAGTATTTCCTGTTCGTCCGGCTGGGTAGTCTTCGCGTGTCCAGTCTATGTGGGAATAGTATAGATGCAGTCCGATGTTCTGCTTGTGGCAGGCATCAGCAAGTTGTCTTACTACGTCTTTGCCGTATGGTGTGTGCATGATGTTGTAGTCCGACTGCTTTGTGTCCCACATGGAGAAGCCGTCGTGGTGCCTTGTCGTGAAGCAGATATACTTTGCTCCGGAAGCCTTGATGGCGGAAATCCATTTCTCTGCGTCAAAGCGATGAGGATAGAAGGCATCTGCTGCCTTGGCATACTCGTCTTTGTTAGGCCCGTAGTTGAGGAACCATTCGCCTTGTGCAAAGGTGCTGTATATTCCCCAATGCAGGAATATTCCGAACCTGCTGTCGGAAAAGTTGTTACGGGCTTTGATGTTCTCGGCTGTAGGCACGTAATGCGAGTCGTTACTACAGGTAGACGTTGTCGTCTGTGCGTTTCCATACAAGGCTACAGAAGCCAGGATGATGGATTGGATAAAGTGTTTCATAGAATAGTATATTTAAAAAAATCGGCAATAGGTATATATTGCCGATTTCATGTGTTATAATTTATGGTCTTATCATATTAGGAAGAGTATAATCTTTCGTGAAAACATCGGCAACCTTGTCTATCTCAAGGAATGTGGTGCCTCCGCCACGACCGAAGCTTCCACTAAGGTATGCAATCTTGTCGTTCATGTTCAGGTATCCTTTCTGGCGAAGCATTCTCAGTGCAGCAATGAATTGGTCTTGTGGCTGCAGCTTCTCGTGCTGGTATACAGGAATTACACCATAGCTGAGTGCAAGAAGGCGCTGCACACGTTCCTTTACGCAAATTGCGAGCACGGGGTTAGGACCGCGGAAAGCTGCCAGGTTGCGTGCTGTGCGTCCGTGAACGCTGTCTGTGATAATGCCGCGTACTCCGAGTCTTTCTGTAGATTCGATAGCCTGCTTAGCCAGGAATTCGCTTACGTTGCAGTCTTTGCTCAGTGGCACTGGAATGTCGTTTTCGCGCATCTTGTCTTTCTCTGCCTGTTCAGCTATGGCAGCCATAGTCTTCACAGCCTCTACTGGATATTTTCCTGAAGCCGTCTCTCCGCTAAGCATCAGAGCGTCCGTGCGATAGTAGATGGCATTGGCTATGTCGGTAACCTCTGCACGAGTAGGACGTGGATTGTTTATCATCGTGTGCAGCATCTGTGTAGCCACGATGACAGGCTTCTTTGCTTCGATACATTTCTTGATAATCATGCGCTGGATGCCGGGGATGCGTTCGATAGGCACTTCTATTCCCAGGTCGCCACGTGCAATCATGATACCGTATGAAGCCTCAATGATTTCATCTATGTTGTCCACTCCCTCCTGGTTTTCGATTTTAGATATAATCTTTATCTCGCTGTTGTGCTCGTCGAGAATCTTCTGTACAGCCAGCACGTCTTCCTTGCTGCGTACGAAAGAGTGTGCGATGAAGTCGATGTCCTCTTCTATTGCGAGCAGTATGTTCGCTTTGTCCTTTTCGGTAAGAGCAGGCAGGTCTATGTGTTCTCCCGGTACGTTGACGCTTTTCTTTGAGCCGAGCATACCATCGTTCTGCACTTCCACCACGAGAGAGTCTCCTTCTTTTCCGATAACCTTCATGTCGAGTTCACCGTCGTCGAAGAGTACATCGTCTCCCACCTGCACGTCATTTACGAAGTTAGGGTATGAAACATTGATGCAGTCATGTGATGTGTCTTCGGTATTGTGTCCGAAGATTTTCACTCTTTCGCCTGTTTTGTAAGGGATAGGACTGTCGGTGCCTGTGGAGCGAACCTCCGGTCCTTTGGTGTCGATGAGTATACCGATGTGTTTCGATACCTTTCTTGTATTTCTTATTATCTCTTTGATTCCCTCTGGCGTGGCATGGGCAGTGTTCATTCTCACAACGTTGACACCTGCCAGAAATAGCTGGCGAATAAAGTCCACTCCGCATCTGCGGTCGCTAATAGAAGCTACGATTTTAGTTTGTTTCATACGAATATTTAAGTTTCTTTGTTTTCTGTCTGCAAATTTACTAAACAAATTCTTATTATTAATATAATGTGGAAAATATTTATATAAAATCCGCTTAAACGATTTCATGGCTTTGTATATTGTTTCTGTTTCCTAATCCCATTCCTCGAACTCCAGTTCCCCTTCCACCCATTGCGGCGCTTTCTGTGTGTCTTCAGCGTTAGATACGCTTAGTCCGATAAGTCTTATCGCCTTGGCCGATGTATTTGCCTGGTTCATCAGTTGTTTTGCGAGTGGCAGAATGTCACTCTTCTGCGTCAGGATTTTGTTTGTTGTAATGCTGCGTGTGATGTTCGAGAAGTCGTCATATTTTATCTTCAGGGTAAGCGTCTTGCCCCGGAATCCGCTTTTGTCTATTCTTCTTAGAAGCTCCAATACGGTATGGTAAAGTTCAATTATGATAGCTGACTTCTTGCTGATGTCTTCAAGAAACGTCTGTTCGCATCCCACGGATTTCCTTATCCTTGTGTTTTCCACGGGTCTTTCGTCTATTCCGCGGGCGAAATTGTAGAACACGGGTCCTGCCTTGCCGAACACTTCCGTTAGGTGTGTCAGCGAACAGGCTCTGAGTTGTTTGCCGTTGAAGATACCAATTTTGTGCATTGTCTGCAGAGTCTTCGGTCCTACGCCCCAGAAGTCTTCCACAGGAAGCGTGTCGATGAAGTCGAGAGCCCGGTCGGGATGAATGGTTAAGAGTCCGTCAGGCTTGCGGTAGTCGGAGGCGATCTTTGCAAGAAACTTGTTGTAAGACACTCCTGCGCTTGCCGTGAGTTGCAACTCGTCTTTTATAGACTGTTTTATTTCCCGGGCAATGTCCTGTGCAAGCACTATCCCCTTTTTGTTTTCCGTCACGTCAAGGAAAGCCTCGTCGATGGATAGAGGCTCTATAATGTCGGTGTAGCGTTGGAAGATGGCATGCACCTTTTGGGATACCTGCTTATAGGTCTCATGTCTGCTTGGCACGATAATCAGGTTCTTGCACATCTGTTTAGCTTTGGCAATAGACATGGCGGAGTGTACTCCGAACTTGCGCGCCTCGTAGCTTGCAGTGGAAACGACGCCTCTCGGACCGTCGAATCCCACAGCAATAGGCTTTCCGCGGAGTTCAGGATTGTCCCTTTGTTCTACCGAAGCGAAGAAGGCATCCATATCTATGTGTATTATCTTTCGCAAGCTTGTTGTTTTATATTAAAGAATAGTTCTTTGCAAAAGTACTACAATTTTTTTATCCTATACCTTAAATTATCAGATTTGTGATTTTTACAAGAAAGCAATACATTAGATAACAATAAATTATCCAATGTTTGCATATGTCAGAAAATTCACTTATCTTAGTGTTGCTACCCCCCCCCAATAAATATCAGACATATGGCAAAGGTAAAGCATAGACTTACGACATGAAAGCCATGGACTTACGACACGAAAGTCATGGACTTATGACACGAAAGTCATGGACTTATGACTCGAAACTCATGGGCTTTGAGTTTAACTTATTTTACTTTACACTTTTCTTGTTGTTTTACTAAAATACTTCACTCTCAATTAACTCCTTTACTGAATAACTTTACAATGCCGAAATCAAGAAAAACAAGCAAATGTTTTCCATTTTCAACGTAAAAACATGAGATAATTAGGCTGAAATATAATTTTAATGGAGCTAAACCATCGTTTTTTACATGATAATTACACAAAAATCATTCGTTTTTAATGGTAAATTAAACGTTCCGTTTACATTTTATGATAGATAAATGACAGATATTGTAAATATTTGCAAATCTGTCAGCATGTTATTTTGTTTATTATTAGAGTGTTACATGATAAAATGACAGAATGACAGATAAAAACAAAAAATTATTTTCACGCAAAGATTATTCATAGTATTAATCTCCCGCAGCTTTCAGCAGATGAACACAGATGATTTTCTCTGAGGACATGGAGATAAGTATTCTGTACACGGATGTTATCAATCTTCACTTTCTTACCACCGTCTTGTTCATAGTACACATTGTAACGTTTAGCGTTGTCTACATATTGCATTCCGTATATGCGCTTTCGAGCCAGCCCGATGATTTCACGATGTTGATGGCGTGCGCATTAAAGTTGATTAACAGCGCACCAATACGTAATGTTAGTTTCTTGTTCGAGTTTTTTGTTTTCATAAATTTTTCGTTTTGTTCGCTTGCAAAGTTAGACAATGCTCCTTGTATCATAGTTAATTATTCGACAAAAGAGGTGGTAAATTATCAAAGTGTTGATAGTCAGTGGTTTGTGATGTAGGTTTAGTCGGGTGAATTATAGGCGCAGAGACAGGGACTGTTGGTTCTGTTGCCGATTCTTCATTGTGATGTTGTACAAATATACTTGTTTTTAATTGCTATAATTAGCCAATGTATGGATAAATTTTTGATAATAAGAAAATAATTTGTAACTTAGCACCAAATTTCTATAATATAAAAAAACAAAGTATGATTATAACTACGACACCAATGATAGAAGGCTCTCCCGTGCGAGAATATAAAGGCATAGTGACGAGCGAAGTTATTATAGGAGCAAACGCTTTCAGAGACCTTTTTGCAAGTATTCGTGATGTCTTCGGAGGACGAAGCTCAAGTTATGAGAAGGTCTTCGCAAAGGCACGTAACAACGCAATGGACGAAATAAAGGAACAGGCTGAGCAGCTTGGAGCAAATGCTATTGTTAGCGTAAAGGTTGACTACGAGACAGTTGGCGAATCGAATTCCATGCTGATGGTTATTTGCTGTGGCACGGCTGTCTTGGTATGACACGTAGGTGATATTGACGAAAATACTTTTAACAGAAGAAAATGAACTATACGAATGCTATAATTGCGGCATTGCTGATGTGCGGTGTGACCGTGACAAATGCCGAAACTAAGACTATAAAGGTTAAACTGACAAACCCTTTGAACGTGAAACGCAGTGACGTGCCGGTGGTGGTGTCTTTGCGTGACGTACAGTTTAATGTGGTTGATGCGGTGGTAAAGGATGGCGACAGGGAAGTGTCGTCGCAGATAGACGACCTTGACCGCAACCTGCGCAATGATGAACTTGCTTTCGTTATAGATATGGAGGCAAAGGGAAAGAAGACGCTTACCGTGGAATTGTATTCCGACAAGCAGACGGAGCGCAACTATCCTCGCCGTACGTACGGCGATATGATAGTGAGGGATTTCAAGACGAAGAAGAAAAACAAGTTCCCGGGCTACATCCATTCTCTTTCCGCACCGGAAGGCGTAGATGTGTTCCATCTCCTGCATCATCATGGTGCGGACTTCGAGTCGGAACTTGTGGCATACAGAGTATATTTCGACGAGCGTCAGACTTACGACCTATATGGCAAGTACAACAAGCAACTTGAGCTGCAGACGAGCCAGTTCTATCCTGACGACGAGCAGCTTGCTGCCGGTTATGGCGATGATGTGCTGTGGGCAGGACAGACGGTAGGATTGGGTGCCTTGCGTGGTTGGGACGGACAGAAGCCTACTATGGTCAGTCCGGTTAAGTCGAGAGGCCAGCGCATGGTGGCAAGCGGTCCGGTAAGGACAATTGTGGAGCTAACCGATGAAGGCTGGCAACTTGGAGGACAGACCTTCAACATCAGGCAGAACGTTATAATCTATGCCGGCCACAGAGACTGTGAGGTGCAGGTGTATCAGGATGCGCCGGTGAAAGAAGTGCAGTTCGCAACGGGAGTGATAAACCTTAACGACAAGATGTATTCCGACCACAAAGGTCTCGTTGGCGACTGGGGTGGCAACTGGCCTAACGGAGCCAAGGATTCCATTGCCGGAAAACCGAAAATAGTGGTAGGTCTTGCGGTAAACGTCCCTGAGAAATACGTTATCAGTGAGCCTGCCAATCAGAAAGACCAATTCCTGTATACTCTTGGCATGAAGGGAAGTGACAGGCTTACGTATAATATGGCTTTCACCTGCGACAAGGAAACCTTTGGCTTCAAGGATGCAAAGGAGTGGTTTGCATGGATGAAGCAGTGGAAGAAAGAACTCGACAACCCTGTAAAGGTGACGGTAGAATGGTAAAAAATAAAGTTTGATGGCTTTTTCTATTTAAGTTATGTAGTGATTAGTATTAGGGCTGCGTATGAATAGTAGAAAGACATTAACCATTAAAATAGAAGAAAGATGAAAGAGTTTATAAAAAATGTAGGTGCGACGGTAGTTGGAATCTTCGTCTTCACCATATTGGTAGGTGCTATCGGCATGATGAGTCTTGTAGGAATGGTTGCATCCGGCAGCTCAGCAAAGGATGTGGCAGACAATACTGTATTCGTTATAAACCTTGAGGGTCAGCTTCAGGAACGCTCGGTAGACAATCCGTTCTCGCAGTATCTTGGCGGTGCGGCGTCAACGATAGGTCTCGATGACTTGCTTGACGGTATAAAGAAAGCAAAGGAAAACGACAAGATAAAAGGCATCTACATCGAGGCGGGAGCCTTTGCTCCGGATTCTTATGCTTCGCTGCAGGCTGTGCGTAAGGCGTTGGTCGATTTCAAGAAGAGCGGTAAGTGGATTGTTGCCTATGGCGATATATATACCCAGGCTACATATTATGTGGCTTCTGTTGCAGACAAGGTTTATCTTAATCCGAGCGGACAGATAGACTGGCATGGTCTTGCTTCGCAGACGATGTTTCTGAAAGACGCCCTTGCTAAGTTCGGTGTACAGATGCAGGTGGTGAAGGTGGGAGCCTATAAGAGTGCTACCGAGATGTTCACCGGCGACAAGATGAGCGACGCAAACCGTGAGCAGGTTACCGCCTTCTTGGGTGGCATCTGGCAGAATGTGTGTCAGGATGTGGCAAAGAGCCGTAAGGTGAGTGTTGGACAGCTCAACCAGTATGCCGACAACTTTATAACCTTTGCTGAGCCAAAGAGTTATGTCGGCATGAAGCTCGTAGACGGACTTCTTTATCATGACCAGCTGAAGGATGAAGTGAAGAAGCTCATGAAGTTAGGCAAGGATGATGATATCAGCACGATAGGTCTTGCCGGTATAATGAATGTGCCGGGAGGAAAAGAAGAAGGTGACGAGATTGCTGTTTATTATGCCTATGGAGACATTGTAGACGGCGCATCTGGAGCATTGTCGCAGAGCGAGAGTGTGATAGACGGAACCAAGGTGAGCAAGGATCTTGAGGACCTTGCCGACGACGATGATGTGAAGGCTGTTGTTATACGTATCAATTCAGGTGGTGGTAGTGCCTATGCCTCAGAACAAATGTGGAGGGCAATACAGTTGGTGAAGGCAAAGAAGCCTGTCGTTGTTTCCATGGGAGGCATGGCGGCATCCGGCGGCTATTATATGAGCTGCTCTGCAAACTGGATCGTTGCTGAACCTACCACTCTTACCGGTAGTATCGGTATCTTCGGAATGTTCCCAGACATGAGTGGTCTTGTCACGCAGAAGCTGGGTGTGAAGTTTGATGAGGTAAAGACAAACAAGAACAGTGCCTTCGGCACAATGGCTCGTCCGTTCTCTGAAGAAGAGATGGCTTATCTCTCTTCATACATAAGTAGGGGATACAGTCTCTTCCGCCAGCGTGTGGCAGACGGCAGACACATGAGTGTTGATGCAGTGGAGAAAGTGGCACAGGGTCATGTGTGGGTAGGACAGGATGCTCTGAAGATAAAGCTCGTAGACCAGCTCGGCGGACTGGACGATGCTGTGGCAAAGGCTGCCAAGCTTGCCAAGCTGGATGAGTATTATACGGCATCTTATCCGGGTAAGGCAGACTGGCTTGATCAGTTCACGAGTGCAATGTCTTCAGGAAGCTACATCGACAATCAAATGCGTGTGGCAATGGGAGAATACTACTCAACGTTCATGCTGCTGAAAGATATCAACAAACAGTCTGCTATCCAGGCACGCATACCGTATATGGTAAATATTAAATAGTATATTCAGACAATGATGAATGAGGAATGGAGTCTTCAATGGAACTTCATCCCCCATTCTTCATTATTAGTTAAAGAATGGAAGGCGATTTTATAAAGATAAATGAATGGCTGTTGCCGCTTAGCTGGATTTACGGCTGGGGAGTAAGGCTGCGCAACCAGATGTTCGAACTTGGCATCTTGAAAAGCAGAACTTTCGACATCCCAGTCATTGCTGTGGGTAACATCACCGTAGGCGGGTCGGGAAAGACCCCACATGTGGAGTATCTCATAAACATGCTCTGCAACAAGGTGAAGGTGGCTGTGCTGAGCCGTGGCTACAAGAGGAAAAGCCGTGGTTATGTGCTTGCCGAAGCTGACACCGCTATGGCGGAAATCGGTGATGAGCCATATCAGATGAAGCGTAAGTTCAAGGATATCTATGTGGCGGTGGATAAAGACCGCTGTCATGGAATCGACCAGATAACAGGAAACAAGGAAACATCAGACACCGATGTAATACTTCTCGACGATGCCTTCCAGCACCGGTATGTAAAACCGGGAATAAACATACTGCTCGTAGACTACCACCGGCTCATCATGTACGACAAGCTGTTGCCGGCAGGAAGACTGCGGGAACCGAAAAGCGGAAAGTCGAGAGCAGACATCGTTATCGTTACGAAATGCCCGCAAGACCTTAAGCCGATGGAGTTCAGAGTTATTACAAAGACCATGAATCTCTATCCATATCAGAAGCTTTTCTTCACTACGCTGAAGTATGGAAACCTTAAACCTGTATACTGCGGACCCGACAGGGAACTGTCTTCCATAAATGAGAATACCCACGTGTTGCTCCTTACCGGAATAGCATCGCCGAAGCAGATGATAGTGGACCTTGAGCCATACACAAAGAACATCAAACCGCTCACATTTGCAGACCATCATCAGTTTACCGCTTCTGACATAGAGCGCATAAACAGGATGTATGCCGAGATGGAAGGAGATGACAGGATAATAATAACAACCGAGAAAGATAATGCCAGACTGTTTGGCATGAAAGGACTCAGTGATGAAGTGCGGCAGCATCTTTTCGTGTTGCCGGTTTCGGTGGACTTCATGCTTGGACAGGAGGAAGAGTTTAAAGAAAAAATTATAGGCTATGTACGAAAAAATTCAAGAAACAGCATCCTGGCTAAAACAAAGGATGACAACAAGTCCGACAACAGCAATAATCCTGGGAACAGGCCTCGGACAATTAGCTTCAGAAATCACTGACAGCTATGAGTATTCATACAAGGAAATTCCTAACTTCCCTGTATCAACAGTAGAGGGACATGCCGGAAAGCTGATCTTCGGTAAGTTGGGTGGTGTTGACATCATGGCAATGGAGGGACGTTTCCACTACTATGAGGGCTACTCCATGAAGGAAGTTACATTCCCTATCCGTGTGATGTACGAGCTGGGCATCAAGACACTTTTCGTTTCCAATGCGTCAGGTGGCATGAACCCGGACTTCCAAATAGGTGACCTTATGATTATCACCGACCACATCAACTTCTTCCCGGAGCATCCGCTGCGCGGAAAGAACTTCCCTACAGGCCCACGCTTCCCTGACATGCATGAGACCTACGACCATGCCCTAATAGCAGAGGCTGATGCTATTGCAAAGGAGAAGGGCATCCGTGTTGTGCACGGAGTGTATATGGGTGTTCAGGGACCAACATTCGAAACCCCTGCTGAGTATAAGATGTACCATCGTATGGGTGCCGACGCTGTGGGTATGAGTACTGTGCCGGAGGTTATCGTGGCTCACCATTGTGGCATCAAGACCTTCGGAATCAGTATTATTACAGACCTCGGACTCGAGGACACTCCTGTTGAGGTAAGCCATGAGGAAGTACAGGTGGCAGCAAACAAGGCACAGCCGCTGATGACTGAAATCATGAGAGAGATGATACGTAGAGCATAATAAATTTTTATGCTTTCATGTTGTTGGAGTGGGGGGATGGATAAAACTGTCTACTCCACTCATATACATTATTATATATATAGGTATTAAATGACTGATATTTCAAAATTAGGTGAGTTCGGACTCATCCATCGTCTTACCGATGACATAAAAATCAAGAATGAATCCACAGTAAAGGGTGTCGGTGATGACTGTGCCGTGATGCACTATCCGGATAAGGAAGTGCTTGTTACAACCGATATGCTGATGGAGGGCGTACACTTCGACCTTACATATATCGACCAGCAGCATCTCGGATATAAGTCTGCAATGGTCAACATCAGTGACATTATCGCTATGGGGGGCACACCGCGGCAGATGACCGTGAGTCTTGCACTCAGCAAGAGATTCACTGTTGAAGACATGGAACAGTTCTATAGCGGGCTGCGCATGGCATGCGACAAATACGGCATAGATATTGTTGGCGGTGACACCACTTCTTCATATACAGGAATGGCAATAAGCATAACGTGTATCGGTGAAGCTGACAAAAATGATATCATTTACAGAAATGGCGCACATGATACAGACCTTGTATGTGTGTCGGGCGACCTTGGAGCGGCATACATGGGACTGCAGTTGCTGGAAAGAGAGAAAAGCGTATACTATCAGCAGGTGGTAGAGGCAAAGAAGAAAAATGACAAGAAAGCTCTTGAGCAGTTGGCAAGTTTCCAACCGGACTTCGCGGGAAAGGAATATCTGCTGCAACGACAACTGAAACCTGAAGCAAGGGGGGATATATTGAAAAAGCTTCATGAGCTGAATATAAAGCCTACCGCAATGATGGATGTAAGCGACGGACTGAGCAGCGAACTGATGCATATCTGCACGCAGAGCGGATGCGGTTGCCGTATCTATGAAAAGAATATTCCGATAGACTATCAGACAGCGGTAATGGCAGAAGAAATGAATCTTAACGTTACTACATGCGCTATGAATGGAGGTGAAGACTATGAACTGCTCTTTACCGTGCCGATAGGTGACCACGACAAGATACAACAGCTTGACGACGTGAAGCTTATTGGACATATAACAAAGAAGGAACTCGGAAATGTACTCGTTACAAGAGATGGCAATGAGTTTAAACTAAAGGCACAGGGCTGGAACCCGCTTGCATAAAATTTTTTATGGAAATGGAAGATTTGAACAGGATACAGAAAGAAAAGAAAATAAGAAGAGAGCTTGACTTGTTGATGCGTACCGGTGAACTGCTTGTTGCCAGCGGTGCAGATACCAGTCGGATAATAAGAAACCTGCACCGTGTGGCAGCATACCTCGGTTTGCCGTCAGAGAATCTGCATATTCATGTTACATATAATATGTTGCAGGTAAACCTCAGCGATGAGGAACATTCGCTCAGCAAGTTTCAGCGTTGTGATGAGCATGGCATAAACATGACGGCAATATCTGCGGTGAGTAAACTATCCTGGAATGCAATAAAGGAAGACTATTCCCTTGACAAGTACGAACAGGAATTGGAGAGGATAGGCAAACGTCCGCGCAACTATACCGTCAATCAGGTTGCTATAGGAGCAGGATTCGCCTGTGGAGGATTCTGCATACAGTTCGGTTGCGACTGGACGGCTTTCTTCTATGCCTCCATAGCTGCGATAATAGGTTTTCGTCTGAGGGCGTATCTTAACAAGTCAGGTTCAAACGCCTATGTGAATATCGGTGTAGCAGCATTCGTATCCACCATTATTGCATGGCTTTCGGCTTACCTGACCTTGTCTCCCACAGTTGTAGGACTTATGCCGGAATGGCTTGCACAGATTCTGCATACAGACACTCCGTGGCATCCTCTTATGGCTTGCGCTCTGTTCATCGTGCCGGGAGTTCCCTTGATAAACTTCGTGTCGGATATGATAGAAAACCATATAGAGATGGGACTAAACCGTGCCATCAACACTCTGCTTATGGTTACGGCAATGTCGTTTGGAATATCTATGGCTATTACGGTGTGTGGAGTGGACAACTTCGTAAAGGATCTAAGCATGACGCCCCACAGTAGCTATCTGAGCTATTCCATAGCAGCAGCCATCTCCGCAATGGGATTCTCCATGATATTCAACATCCCCAAGCGTTTGCTATGGGTGGTTGCTTTGGGAGGTATAATAGCGGTGTGTACAAGAAACTTCGTTAATCTTGGTGCCAGCAACAATAATGTAGGACTCGATCAGGGACCTATAATGGCTTCACTTGTCGGTTCGTTCCTCATAAGTCTGTTGTGTGTGAAATTCGTGCATGTCTTTCACACCCCTCATCATTGTCTTGCTATACCAAGCGTTATACCGATGGTGCCTGGAGTGTTGATGTATAGGGCACTCTTCGCTCTGATAGAAATGCAGGGTATTGTGGGAGAGCTGACAGAAGCTTTTTCCAATGCCGTCAAAGCTTCACTTATCATACTTTGTATTGCCATTGGAGTGGCAATACCGAATATCTATGCACGGCGTTGGTTGAATCCGATGCGTAAGCAGAAGCTCAACCGTCTTATCGCCCAGCGTAAGGAGAAGAGAATATTCGAAGGACTTGATCCGGAGTAACAGGTTGATATTATTTAATAGGTATATACCTTAGTATTATATATAGAGAGTTTTACACCTTTATAATATATTAGGTCTACACCATATTGTGTTTATAAGTCTTTACTCTATAACAATATAATATATAGCGATATGACATTATACGATGCAATTTTCGAACGCCATAGTGTACGTGACTACCTGGAACAGCCATTTCCACGTGAAATAAGGTATGACTTAGGAGAAAAAGCAGACGATATCAGTGAAGAAGGTGACTTGAATGTACAGTTGGTAATTGGAGAAAAAGAAGCTTTTAGTGGAATTAATTCTTATGGAAGATTCCATGGTGCGCAGAACTATTTCATAATGATAGGCAGGAAATCTCCTGACCTTGACATGCGGATTGGTTATTATGGTGAGAAGCTCGTCTTGTTTCTGCAAACCCTTGGGCTTAATTCTTGTTGGGTAGGTATGACATACAAGAAGGTTCCCGCAGCATACCGTTTGTGTGATGATGAGAAAATAGTATGTGTGATAGCCTTCGGATATGGAAAGACGTCAGGCGTAAGACATAGAATAAAGACCGCAAGTCAGGTCAGCAATGCTTCTGAGAAGACACCTGAATGGTTCCTTAAAGGAGTGGAAGCCGCCCTGCTTGCTCCTACAGCATTGAATCAGCAGAAATTCTCGTTTGAGTATATGGGAGAAGGAGAAAACGGAAAAGGTTTTGTCCGTGCGCAACGAGGCTTTTCTATCTTTGGATATACAAAGGTAGATTTGGGAATAGCCATGTTGCATTTCGAACTTGGTGCCGGAAAAGACAATTTCGAATGGGTATAATGACAATATAGCTGACAAACCGTCATAACAATAGTGTGTCAAAATGTCGTAAAGATGTTTTGGCACACTTTTCGTATAAATGCAAACGAACGTCTACAGGTATATGCAGACAAAATATAGTATAAACAAATTAAAAACATACAATTATGAATATTAAACCATTAGCAGACAGAGTTTTGATTGAACCGGCTCCGGCAGAGGAGAAGGTTGGTGGAATTATTATCCCTGACACAGCAAAAGAGAAGCCTTTGCATGGTAAGGTCGTTGCAGCAGGCAACGGAACAAAGGATGAGGAGATGATTCTTAAGGAAGGCGATGAGGTGCTTTACGGAAAGTATTCTGGAACAGAGCTTGAATTCGAGGGTAACAAATACCTTATGATGCGTCAGAGCGATGTTCTCGCTGTTATTACAAAATAATTAATCTGTTAATTTAAGAAAGGAAAAAATCATGGCAAAAGAGATAAAGTTTGATGTTGATGCTCGTGAGCAGCTGAAGCAAGGTGTTGACCAGTTGGCTAACGCAGTAAAGGTGACACTTGGTCCTAAGGGACGTAATGTTGTTATCGAGAAGAAGTTCGGTGCTCCTCAGATTACTAAGGACGGTGTAACCGTAGCAAAGGAGATTGAGCTGGAGGATAAGTTCCAGAATACAGGTGCACAGCTCGTAAAGAGCGTTGCAAGCAAGACTGGTGATGATGCCGGTGACGGAACAACAACAGCTACAATCCTTACACAGGCTATTGTTACAGAGGGCTTGAAGAATGTAACTGCCGGTGCTAACCCATTGGATTTGAAGCGTGGTATCGACAAGGCTGTTAACGCTGTTGTTGACTATATCAAGGAGAATGCTGAGGTAGTCAATGACAATTACGACAAGATAGAGCAGGTGGCAACAGTAAGTGCCAACAACGATCCTGAAATTGGTAAGCTTATCGCTGACGCTATGCGTAAGGTAAGCAAGGACGGTGTAATCACTATCGAGGAGAGCAAGAGCCGCGACACATATATCAATGTTGTAGAGGGTATGCAGTTCGACCGCGGTTATCTGAGCGGATATTTTGTTACAGATTCCGACAAGATGGAGTGTGTAATGGATAACCCATACATCCTTATCTATGACAAGAAGATAAGCAACATCAAA
>URLQ01000017.1 GCA_900548745.1 uncultured Prevotella sp. | reverse complement strand
TCCGAGCCTACGGCTTGCTTAAAATTCAGACAAAGCCTTAAAGAGAACAAGCTCTCTACGGCTTTATCTGAATTTTAAGCATTGGCACGATATGCCAATCGGAAAATATATACAGCGATAAACAGAAAAAACAGTAACACTATGTTGCCACAATGTAGATTCTAACTTAAAAGTGTACCACTTTCTAATTAGTATATACACACTATGTTAATGTTTTTCCTGACTTCGTCACTCAAAAATGTCCATTTTGTAATTGGTTGATAAACAATATTTTGTATCTTTGCATACCCTTATTTTGGGGTACGCAAAAGGTTTTTTAACTATGTTTGTCAAAAGAAAGAAGAATCGGTCAGGAACAACAAGTGTTGTTGTTGCAGAGAAAACAAAGGGCATTTACAAAGAGTTGATTACTATTGGTGTGGCCAAAGATTCAAACGAAATAGACAGTCTCGTAAATGCAGGTCATGAATGGATTTCAAAAGAAGAATCTCGGCGCCATCCACAACTCGATCTGTATGGTGAGGAGCGTGCGGCGTGTGACCGTGAGCGTGAAGAAGTTCGCCGCGTTCTGTCCAACGTCAGCAACATCCTTCTCAACGGATGCGACTTGATATTGGACCGCACGTTTGACAGGATTGGTTTCAACCGAATTGACGATGAAGTGTTCCGCAAACTTGTAAAGGCTCGTTTGGCATATCCAACGAGCAAGGCTGCTACGGTGGAATATCTGAAAAACCACTTTGACGAGGATGTTGATCTCTCAAAAATCTATCGCTATCTTGACAAGCTTAGCGACCATCAGCACGAAATCGTACAGGACATCAGCGTGCGCCATACTGCGAAACTGTTCGGTGGAAATATCGGTGTGCTATTCTATGATGTCACCACACTTTACTTTGAAGCGGACTATGAGGACGAATTACGCAAGACTGGCTTCTCGAAAGAAGGACGTCACAGTAATCCTCAGATCATACTCGGCCTGCTTGTAAGTTTGGGCGGCTATCCGCTTGCCTATTGCATCCATGAGGGCAACAAATATGAAGGTCACACGATGCTGCCGACGATAAACGAGTTTGTAAGCAAATACGGTTTAGAGAACTTCGTTGTAGTGGCTGACTCCGGTCTGATGAACAATGCCAATATAGCGGAACTTGAGGCGCATGGCTACAAATATATAATAGGTGCGAAAATAAAGAATGAAAGTCAGGAAGTCAAGAACTGGATACTGGAACAGCCCAAGCAAGACTGCCAGATGGTTGAATATGACAAAGGAGGCAGACGTCGTCTCCTGGTCGGCTATACAGACGACCGTGCAAAGAAAGATGCCTATAACCGAGAGAAGGGAATACGCAGGTTGGAAAAGGCTTACAAGCATGGTGCGCTCACGAAAAGCAACATCAACAAAAGAGGTTACAATAAGTTTTTATCCATGGATGGTGAGGTGAAAGTCGCCATCAATTATGATCGTGTAGCTGATGAATCCAAATGGGACGGCCTAAAAGGGTTTCTCACCAATACGGATATACCAATACAGGATGTATACACAGCATATCACAACCTTTGGCACGTAGAACGGGCTTTCCGTATAGCGAAATCAAAGATAGAGATACGTCCCATGTTTCACTTTACACGCAAACGCATCGAGGCTCATATATGCATCTGCTTTGTGGCTTTGAAAGTGTACAAAGAATTGGAACGTATGCTGAAAGTCTCAGAGATTAAGATGAGTGTAGACAAGGTGCTTGCATAGGCAAAGACAATCACCACCTTACAAATTAAGCTACCTCTGAACAAGGAGGTTTACACCCAAACAATGTTAATGGCAAGGCATCAGAAAATAGCTAAACTATTTGACGATGACTTTTGGGGTACGCAATGACGAAGTCAGGAGGGCTTATTTGACCCATATAACGCCATATAAATTGTTTACAAGGCTCTTTTTCGTAGAAAAACAAAAACTCGTTGTACATCCATACAAGAACGTACAACGAGTTTTTAGTTATTTATATTGGGAGTTTTGACACGCCCTCCCCTGATCCTGGAAAGTCCCGAGTAAGCCCCGGGAATTACATAGCCAAGATCAATGGTGTTCATCGTGAGGTGATGTGTTGGCATCTCCTTTCCACAACCCATGCAGGTTGCAATACTCGCGAGCTGATACCTCTTTGGCTTCTGTTAGGAAGATTACCTCTGGCTTCTCGCCTGGCTGTAGCTCATGGCGAAGTACATCGGTAGGAGTGAGCAACTCTATCCATTGGATATAATGCTCTGGGAGCATCGGATGCTCTACGCTTCCAACCTTTACACGATAGCCGCCCTCGATCGGTTCTATAACGGGCACATGCTTCTCTTTTGCCGCATCCGTGGTGTTCTCCTTCATCAGTTTCATGGGCTGACCGCAGCAGCTGAGCATGGCTCCAGGATTCACTACCTCTACCACGTTGCCACAAACCGTGCAACGGTAGATTTCTCTTGTTTTAGTCATAATCGTTCCTCCTAAAATTTAGAAATTTAAATGACGTCTTTATTCTTTGACGATTATAAAGGTACTCGTTTTCTGTGAGTTACACAAATTTTAGAGCCTTTTTATTCCAAAATAAAGTTAAAGCCCCTTTAGATATTCAGTTTTTCTATATTCCGGAAGAACCTTTTTTCTATTTGTTCCGGTAGGCAAGCGGCGTCATGCCCGACCGCTGCTTGAAGAAATTCGTCAGGGCGCTTTGGTCGCTGAAGTTGAGCCGGTCGGCAATTTCGCCCATCGTAAGGTCCGACTGCGTCAGCAGGTTGCATATTTCCTTATACACCAGCGAAGTGGCGTGCTCGTTGATAGTGGAGCCGCTGATTTCCCTCACGAGCCGCGAGAGGTAGGCAGTCGAAACGTTCAGCTTGTCGGCATAGAAGCGTATCTGCCGTTCCTTGCGGAAGTTGCGGTAGAGGTGGTAGAGAAACACCTCATACACCTCCTTCTTGTGGCAGAGGTCGTGCGAAACGGAACATTGTTCGTAGGGCAGCTCCTCTATGATAAGCTTCAGCACGTTGAACATGCTCCTAATCATTTCAATCTTGTTGATGTGCTGATGGCGCACAATGTCGCGCACGAAATGGAAAATGTCCAGTATGCTCTTGTATTTCTCGTCGGAGAGCAGATAGACAGAGGCATGGTCGGCAAAGTGCTCGTCCACGAGCACGCACTCCGCCTCAAAGTCAGCCGACACCGACAGCAGCTCAGCGACATCATTCATCGATAGGATGACGAAGTCCCCCTCCTTCAGTTCCAGGCTCCCGTCAGCATTGCCGTCGAGCAGAATGTTGCAGCAGCCCTGCTTCACGAGAAAGAGTCTTGCGAAGAGAGTCCTTTCCTCCGCCGCCCCCATGAAGATGCGGCTGTCGTCAGCCGTGGCGGAGCAGTGGGCGGCGTATGCGCCGAAAATATCGCTCAGATGATAACGGGCGGCAAATTCTTCCAGATTGTATATTTTAGGGTTCATGTTTGTTCTGTAAAGATATTATTAAGATTCAAAAACGACATGGCAAAAGTAGTAATATTTTGGATAAACGATAATTCTGAATAACATAAAAAAACTAAAATACCCTAAATTGTTTTCTTTGTTATCTTCAAATGCAATAACTTTGCAAGGAATAGTCTTTTTAAAACGACAGTAATGAAATATGCGATAATAGCAGCCGGAGAAGGGTCGAGGCTGGCGAGCGAAGGGGTGGAAAAGCCCAAACCGCTTGTCTGCATAAACGGAGAACCCCTGATAGACAGGCTGATAAGAATATTTATGGACAATAGGGCAGAGGAGATAATAGTAATCTGCAACGACCACACCACCCTCGTAAGACGGCATCTTGAACAGGTGCAGCGCGAGGGACTGAACGGCAGGCAGGTGCCATTGCGCCTCGTCGTGAAGTCTACGCCAAGCTCCATGCACAGTATGTTTGAGATAAGCCGCTTTCTGAAAGACACCCCATTCTGCCTTACCACCGTAGACACCATCTTCAGAGAACAGGAGTTTGCAGAATACATCAGCTACCTTGAGACGATGATGAAGACGGGCAGTGCGGACGGACTGATGGCTGTGACCGACTATATCGACGACGAGAAACCGCTCTATATCTCCACCGACGCCGACCTCCGCATCACAGGCTTCCACGACACGCAGAACGGATGCACTCTTATTTCGGGAGGAATATACGGACTCTCGCCAAAGTCCATACAGACCCTTGAAAGATGTATGGAGCGGAAGGAAAGCAGAATGCGCAACTTCCAGCGCGCACTCATCGCCGATGGAATGAACCTCGCTGCCTATAAGTTCAGCAAGATTCTCGACATAGACCACAAGGAGGACATAGAGAAGGCGGAAGATTTTCTGAAGGATGGCACAAGGAAGACGAAATACTTTCTCAAGAAGCAGAAATGCTGCGCCATATACAGAGCAAGGAGATTTTCGCCAAATTCCGTAGACCGCGACGATGCCATCATGGATGCCGTCTGCCGGGAGCTGGCACCATATTATGAAATAGAGCGTCTGCATGAAGAAGAACTTGAAGAAGCTTCATCCGCCATCCTTGCCGATGCCACACTCCTCCTCACGATGGCACGGAGCAAGACTGTGTTGCAAAAACTGAAGAAAGCAGAAGATTCGGGGAAGGCGGTAGTGGTCAATAATCCCTCTTCTTTGCTTCAAATGACGAGAAGCGGCATCGATGCCGTCATGCGGCATAATAATATTCCGTGTGCTCCGTTATATGGTAAGGACGGATGGTGGATAAAGAGAGGCGACGAGACTGCACAAGACAAGAATGACGTCGTGTTCGCAGCCGACGACGTTGAGAAAGAAAGAATCATCGAAGACTTCTGGAAACGGGGGATTTCCGACCTCGTGACGACAGCTCATGTCGCTGGCGACCTCGTGAAATACTATGGAGTGGCAGGTACGGGTTTCTTCCATACCTCATATCCCACCGACGGCGGCTTCTCGAAGTTCGGCGACGAGCGGCAGAACGGCACCGCCCACCATACGCCCTTAGACAAAGAACGGCTGCAGACGGATGCCGAAAGGCTCGCCATGCTCACAGGGATAGAGATATATGGCGGCGACTGCATAGTGGCACCGTCGGGAGAATACTCAATCATCGACTTCAACGACTGGCCAAGCTTCGCCGTATGCCGCAACGAGGCGGCAAAGGCTATAGCCCGATATATAATACAAAAGAACAAAGAAAAATAGAAAATATGGCAACATTCAAAGAGATGCTACAGGCATCAATGAAATCCAAAGATACAGAAGAATGGCTCGACGTATATTTCACCCGGCCCATAGGACTGGTGTTTACGCTGCTATGGAAAAAGCTCGGAGTGCATCCAACAGTCATTACAGTACTCGGCATGATACTGGGAGCAGCGGCTGGATGGATGTTCTGGCACACCGAGCTCGAATACAACATCTACGGAATCCTGCTGATGATGCTTTCCAACTTCTGCGACTCCACCGACGGACAGCTCGCCCGTCTCACAGGAAAGAAGACACTCGTGGGCAGAGTGCTCGACGGCTTCTCCGCCGACGTCACCTTCTTCTGCGTATACTTCGCACTTAGCATGAGGATGATGTTCCAGAACATGCCCGGTACGGACATGCACTGGGGCATATGGATATGGGTCATGGCATTCATGGCAGGCATAATGAGCCATTCGCCGCAATGTCTTCTCTCTGACTATTACCGTCAGATCCATCTCTACTTCCTGCTTGGCAAGGAGGGAAGCGAACTCGACAAGTCGGAAGAGCAGTGGAAAATCTTCAAGTCGTTGCCCAAGAGCTCATGGTTCTTCAGAGCCTTCTATTTCAACTACGCCAAGTATTGCGCCACGCAGGAACGCCGCACAAGAAGCTTCCAGCGCATGATGAGCGTGGCGAAAGAGAAATACGGCAATCCGCTTGCCATGCCTGCCGACATAAAGGAGACTTTTCTTGCCGGCAGCCGCCCGCTGATGAAGTACACCAACCTGCTCACCTTCAACATGCGTGCCATTGCCCTTTATATAGGCTGCGTGATAGACATGCCGTGGCTTTATCTGCTCTTCGAGATTATCGTGATGAACATCATGTATATTTATATGCATCGCGAGCATGAGTCTTTGTGTCGCAAAACCATTAAAATGATAGAAGAGGACAACAGATGACCAAAGGATTTATATTCGACTATGGAGGAACGCTCGACACACGTGGCAACCATTGGGGTAAGGTCCTTTGGCATGCTTACGAGAGGAACAGCGTGCCTGTGGAAGAGGAAGACTTCAGAAATGCCTACGTACACGCAGAGCGTACTTTGGCAAAAAAACGCATCATCATGCCCACCTCCACCTTCCACGACACGCTCAGCAAGAAGATACGTCTGCAGATGGATTTCCTTGAAGAGAACTGCGGAATGGAGAACTCCGGACGGTTTCATGCCCTGGTGCTCGACGATGTATACACCATTGCCCGCGAGACAACGGCAGAGTCTGTCGGCGTCTTGAAGGTTCTTCACCGAGACTTCCCACTCGTGCTGGTCAGCAACTTCTACGGCAACATAAACACCGTGCTCAGCGAGTTCGGCTTTGACGGTCTGTTCAGCCACGTCGTGGAGTCGGCAGTAGTGGGAATACGCAAGCCCGACCCTCGGATATTCCTGCTCGGCACAGAGAAGCTCGGCACAAAGCCACAAGAGACGATGGTTGTAGGCGACAGTTACGACAAGGACATCCTGCCGGCGGAAAAGGCTGGCTGCCAGACTACATGGATAAAAGGGGAGGGATGGACCGACGATGATGTTGAAGCTCCCGTGGCAGGACGCATAATTCATGACTTATCAGAACTATTATAATATTGTAAATGGCAAGACTAAAAGCACTATTCATTTCATTGCTGCTGTGCACAACGCTTAACATCTGTGCACAACAGATTACAGGAGTCGTTGTGGACGAAACCACAGGCGACAGCATTTCTCTTGTCAGCATAAGATACAAAGGGCACAACAAGGATTTTGTCAGCGACGAACAAGGCAGATTCTCCGTAGGCAGACAAAACGGATGGTATCTTACCTTCAGCGCTGTTGGCTACCAGACGCTGCGCATACTCATCGACTCTAACACGCCACAGCACATGCGCATCACGCTGAAGCCCGACACAAAGAACCTTTCCGGCATTACTGTGAAGGCGAAGAAGATAAAATACAAGCGCAAAGATAATCCTGCTGTTGAGCTGATGCGACGGGTCGTTGCAGCAAAAAAACGTACAGACATCGGCAACCACGACTTCTACAAATACGACAAATACCAGAAGATGACCATTGCCATAAACGACATTACGCCGAAAGACCTGGAGTCGAAGAAGTTCAAGAAGACAAACTGGCTGCTCAACCAGGTGGAGGTCTGTCCATACAACAACAAGATGATACTGCCCGTGATGGTGGACGAAACGCTGACGCAGCAGATATACAGAAAGAACCCACGCTCGGAGAAAACCATTATAGAAGGACAGAAGACCGAAGGCGTCAACAACTTCATACAGACCGGAGAGATGATGAACACCATGCTCAAGGACGTGTTCAGCAGCATCGATATCTATGACGACCAGATAAGGCTTCTGCAGGCACGCTTCACCAGTCCGATAGGAAAAGACGCTGTGCAGTTCTACCGCTTCTATATCGTAGATACGGTAAAGGTGGAACGCGACTCTTGCTACCATCTGCAGTTTATGCCAAACAACCAGCAGGACTTCGGTTTCCGCGGAGAACTGTGGATAGTGAAAGACTCCACCCTGCATGTGAAGCGCTGCAACATGTCGCTCCCATCGAAGACAGGAGTGAACTTCGTGGAGGGCATGCAGATACAGCAGGCTTACACCAAACAGGACAACGGCGAGTGGGTGCTCTCGCAGGACGACATGGTGGCTGAGCTGTCATTGCTCAGCTTCCTCACCAAAGCAATAGTAGTGCGCAACACACGCATGGCAAACTATTCCTTCGACCCTATTGCCGAAAAATGCTTCAAGGGTAAGATGAAGGAAATTACCGAACCTGACGCACAAATCAGAAGCAAGGACTACTGGCAGCAGAACAGAATGGTGGCACTGACAAGGTCGGAAGGCAGAATGGCACAGTTTCTTAGAGACATGGAGAATGCAAGAAACTTCAAGTACGTGTTGTTCGGACTGAAAATACTTGTGGAGAACTTCGTGGAGACCGGTACCAAGGAGAAGCCGAGCAAGTTCGACATCGGACCGGTTAACACCATGATAACGAGCAACTTCGTTGACGGTATGAGAACAAGAATCAGCGGACAGACGACAGCAAACATGAACCGACACCTCTTCTTCAAAGGCTACTATGCCCACGGATGGGACAGCCACAAGAACTACTACAGCGGAGAACTGACATACTCCTTCAACGAGAAGCAGTATATGCCACACGAATATCCCAAGCGCAGTCTGTCATTCCTCTCCTCGTATGACGTCTGCTCGCCATCAGACAAATTCCTGACCACCGACAAGGACAACGTCTTCACCTCGCTGAAATGGGCGAAGGTAGACAAGATGATGTTCTTCAACCGTCAGCAGCTCTCCTTCGAATATGAGTGGTATGGAGGACTGAAAGCCACGCTGAGACTGAAGACAGAAGAGAACGAAGCCTGTGGAAATCTCCACTTTACACCCCTCTCAATGGCGGAAGGTTCCGCTGCCTTTAAGGAGAAGCTACGCACCACCGAAGCCTCCTTTATACTCAGGTTTGCACCAGGCGAGAAAGTCATAAATACCAAGCAGCGACGCATTGCCGCCAACAAGGAGGCTCCCGTGCTTACCCTCGCACACACCACCGGCATAAAGGGCGTGCTGGGGGGCGACTATAACTACAACTTCACCGAGGCAACGCTCTACAAGAGGTTCTACCTCAACAGTTGGGGCGACCTCAACATCGACGCACGTGCCGGAATACAATGGAACAAGGTGCCTTTCCCGCTGCTCATAATGCCTGCCGCCAACCTGTCGTACATCGCTCAGCACGGCACGTTCAACCTCATCAACAATATGGAGTTTCTGAACGACCGCTATGCCAGCGTCGACGTATGGTGGAACATGAACGGAAAAATACTCAACCGCATACCGCTCGTCAGCAGACTGAAATGGCGTGAGTATATCGGTTTCAAATGTCTCTGGGGCAACCTTACGGAAAAGAACAATCCTTATGCACAGATGAACCAGGGCTGCGAAGGACTGATGCACTTCCCGGAAGGAACCTACGTTATGGACCACAAGAAGCCATACTGGGAGCTTGTGGCAGGAATAAGCAACATCTTCAAGGTGCTCAGCGTGCAGTATGTAAGGCGAATGAATTACAACGAACTGCCCACAGCCCACAAGAATGGCGTCAGGATAAAGCTGATGTTCAGGTTCTGACACCTTTATATTATATATGCTGCACGGACGGATAAGGACTTTAAAGACAGACAAAAAAAACATGCTAAAAATAACAGGTGATAAATAACATGGAACAGGAACAGACAAACATAAAGAATACGACAAAATACAGAGTGCCAAGGATGTATAAAGTCATTATGCTCAATGACGACTATACCACCATGGATTTCGTAGTGATGGTGCTTGAGAAGATCTTTCATCTTCCTTCCGACCGTGCACAACAGGTGATGATGACTATCCATACCGAGGGACAAGCCGTCGTTGGCGTTTATACCCTCGACATTGCCAAGACAAAAGTGGGGCAGGTGACGATTATGGCACAGGAAGAAGGATTCCCTCTGAGACTGATCTACCAACCGGAATAATGCCGCACATGCGGAAGACTCACACTTCAATTATCAAGACAAGAAAAACTATACAGAAAGAGAATGGAAAACAGTAAAAGTATGGAGCGCGTGTTGCAGCTTGCTGTGAATATAGCCAACAATATGCGCCACGAATATATAATGCCCGAACACCTGCTGATGGCTCTGCTTAAGCAGGATGACTATCAGACAGCCCTCAGCAGATGCGACGTGGATGCTATGGAGCTTATGAACGAAGTGACCGAATGGCTCGGAAAACAGGAGCAAAGGGCTGACCTCTTTGCCATGCCAATGCCGTCGGCACAGTTCTCCGATACCCTGCGCCATGCCCTGCGCTACGCCGTGGAGGGGCATTATGCAAGCCTTACCGAGACGGCATACTCCGCAGGAATCCTCTCGCTCGAAGAGTCGCAGGCAGCCTACATTCTCGGAAGTGCCGTGGAGGGAGACGAGAAGTTCTTCCTCGACACACTGGAGATTGTCTTCTGCGACGAGACGCCTGCCGACTACTCCAGCATAAATGGCTCGCCAAAGCAACAGGAGAAAGACGCTAAGTCGTGGCTAAGCCTCGTTGCCGACATCAGTGAGCAGGCAAAAACGCATACCCCAATCATCGGAAGGGAAAAGGAACTCAGCAGAACCATCGAGATACTATGCCGCATGGAGAAGAACAACCCACTACATGTAGGAGACCCCGGAGTGGGCAAGACAGCCATCATCTATGGTCTTGCCAACATGATAAACAATGGTCGGGTGCCCGAAAGACTGCTTAACAAGAAGATATATGGCATCAACCTCTCGCGTCTTCTTGCTGGAGCACAGTACAGGGGCGACTTCGAAAAGCGCCTTACCACAGTTCTTGACGGTGCCATGGAGAGCGGTGCCATACTCTATATAGATGAAATACACAATATAATGGGTGCCGGAAAAGGTGGAGACGGCGGTCCTGACGCCTCAAACATCATGAAGCCATATCTCGAATCAGGCAAGGTGCACTTTATCGGAGCCACCACCCACGAGGAGTACAACCGTAAGATGGCAAAGGACAGAGCCATCATGCGACGCTTCCAGATGATAGACATCAAGGAGCCGTCAGTAGAGGAAACCATACAGATAATAAAGGGTCTGCAGCCGAGCCTGCAGAAGTTCCACAACGTAATCTACCACAAGGATGCCATAGACTATGCCGTGAGGGCAAGCCAGAAGCACATCAGCGACAGGCGGCTGCCCGACAAGGCCATCGACCTCATCGACGAGGCGGGAGCCTATCTCGAAGTCCACAAAGACCTTATGGTAAGTAAGCCATACGTGACGAAAGCTCTCATCAACGAGATACTCATGAAGAACCTCAAGATAGAAGCCAACGTGCTCAAGGAGAACAACAACTCCGTACTCTCCTGTCTGGGCAACAATATAAAGGACCGCATCTTCGGACAGGACAATGCCGTGGAGAAAGTCACCGAAGCCATACTCATGGCGAAGGCAGGGCTGAGCGAAGACGACAAGCCGCTGGCGTCGCTGCTCTTCGTCGGTCCTACCGGTGTAGGCAAGACGGAAATAGCAAAAGTGCTGGCTAAGGAACTCGGAGTGGAACTCGTAAGGTTCGACATGTCGGAATATACAGAGAAGCACACCGTAGCAAAGCTCATCGGCTCACCTGCCGGATATGTAGGCTACGACGACGGTGGTCTGCTCACCGATGCCGTCAGGAACACCCCCAACTGCGTTCTGCTTCTCGATGAAATAGAAAAGGCGCACAGCGACATCTACAACATCCTGTTGCAGATTATGGACTATGCCACGCTCACCGATAACCACGGACGGAAGACAGACTTCCGCAACGTAATCCTCATCATGACCTCCAATGCCGGGGCACAATACGCAGCCCAGGCAAGCATTGGCTTCGGTGGAGGAGTGTCGAGAGGCGAGGCAATGATGAAACAGGTAAAGAAAACCTTCAAGCCCGAATTCATAAACCGCCTCACCGACATTGTGGTCTTCAGCGAGATGGATGAAAATATGGCAGCACAGATACTGAGAAAGAAACTCAGCGAGCTCGAAGCCAAGCTGCAACAGAGGAAGGTTAGTTTCGAGGTGACAGACGAAGCCTTCTCCAGTCTGCTTAAGAAAGGTTTCACGAAAGAATACGGAGCAAGAGAGATGGACCGCGTCATAGCCCGCGAACTGAAACCTCTGTTCATGAAGGAGATACTCTTCGGAAAACTGAAAAAAGGCGGTTCCGTGACAGTGGAATCGGCAGACGGCATACTAAAACTTCTATTTTGACAGAGTATGATATTCCAACTCGACGACTCTATATCTTTCCCCGACCCGCGGCTCGGGGAGGAAGACGGACTCTTTGCCGTCGGTGGCGACCTGAGTCCTGACCGTCTGCTGCTGGCTTACAGCAACGGCATCTTCCCTTGGTACAGCTTTCGCGACTGGCAGACGATACTGTGGTATTGTCCGATGCGCCGCTTTGTAATCTTTCCTGACAAGATTCACATCAGCCACTCCATGCGCACACTCATGAACAAGGGAGAGTATTCACTCAGCATAGGACGCGACTTCAGCGGCGTTATCCACAACTGTAGTGCCCTGCGCTACGATGAGGAGGGGGCATGGCTCGGCGAAGACATGATAAAAGCATATACCGAGCTGCACCGTCAGGGGCTTGCCACCAGTGTGGAGGTATGGGACCGCGACGGAAAACTTGTAGGCGGACTATATGGAGTAAGCTTCGGTCCGGCATTCTTCGGCGAAAGTATGTTCTCTCTTGTGCCTTCCGCTTCAAAGCTCGCTCTCATCTTCCTTGCCCAGGTGATGGAAGCTAACGGCGGAAAACTCATTGACTGCCAGTTTGAAACGCCCCATCTCAAGAGTATGGGCGGCGAATATATCAGCTATGAGAAATATATGGAAATACTAAAGTCCAGATAACTTTCCCATAGAAATCAGGTAACTTTCTTCAAAAGCTCAGATTTTGTTTCTTGCATACAAAAAACCGCCCTTCCATGCGATATGAGAAAGGGCGGTTTCTTGTTGTTATATATTTGATGAGTAGTGAGTCAGACTATTTGTCTTCGCTGATGAACTTGTAGGCAGCACGTAGCTGGTGGCGCATGATGCTTATCATTTCCTGGCTCTCCTGCAGAATGTTCAGATAGAGCAAAGAGGTTTTCATGTTTGCTGCGGCATCCTGATCCTTCTGCATGAAGTTGAGATGACGCTCGCGCAGGGCAGACAGCTCGTCCTTACATTCGTCGGAGATGATCAGGGTCTCGCGATACAGGTCGTAGCGGTTGGTGGAAATCATCTGGTCAGTATGTTTCATCATCTCGTTGATACGGCGGCGTACGCTCTCGAACTCGTCGAGATATTTCTTCGGCATCGGCTGGAAATTGTTGTCTACATGCTCCTTTATCGGATCGAGCATACGGCGCAGGCAGTACATATACTGCTGGTTGCAGTTTGCACCCACGTGGAACCATGTGTTGCGCTCCAGTGCTATAGCCTGCGGTATGCGTCGCATGGCAAGGAATTCCTGGCGACGTATCTTCTTCAGAGTGTCGCGTTCGTTGTTGATGTCCCTGTATGCCGTGCGGAGATCCTTGAGACTCTCTTTGCTCATGCCGTCGATTATTCTGTTGAACTCCTCACAAGTGAAGCGTGTTACGAAGCTCTGTGTTCTGCCAACATGCTTGCGGAGCAAGTCCCATACGATATCCTTGTCTTTCGTACGCATCATCAGCTGGAATATGTCGTCCTTGCTTTCGTTAGCTTTCTTCTTCTTGTAAGCCTGTGCGCTGCGCCATAGCAGATAGATGTCGAGCACCATGAAGGCAATCATTATAGGGAAGCCACCGAAGTGCATCAGTGTACAGACGAGGGCAGCTGCGGCGAAGGCAACACCTGCCGTCACGAACCATCCACCGATTACGGAGAGCACTCCCGTTACTCTGAACACGGCGCTGTCGCGGCTCCATGCGTGGTCGGCGAGAGAAGAACCCATTGCCACCATGAAGGTTACGTAGGTTGTAGAGAGAGGCAGCTTGTAGTTGGTACCGATGATGATGAGCATGGCGGCAAGCACAAGGTTGATGGATGCGCGCACCTCGTCGAAGGCAGCTCCGTTGGTAAGTATTGCCTCTTCTTTGTTGAAGCGGGTGTCAATCCATTTAGTAGATGATTTCGGCATCATGTGTGCTATGCCTTCTCCCATGTCCTGTACGACGCGCACGATGGAGCGTGCCACTCTTGAGGAGCCGAACATCTCGTCTCCTTCGTCCTGTCGGCTGAGGTCTACGCTGGTCTTGACCACGTTCTGCGCTTTCTTGGATGTAGCCATTGCCACAATCATTATTATTCCGGCGATGAGAAGGTAGAGGATAGGACTCTTGGCAGAGCTCATCAGCGAGGTCATCATGAAACCGTTGATGTCGCCTTTGCCGTTAGCCATGAAGTCCTGTAGGGAGTCGAGTCCGGCAAGCGGTACACCAATGAAGTTTACGAGGTCGTTGCCTGCGAAAGCCATGGCAAGAGCAAAGGTGCCGAGCAGCACGATAATCTTGAACACGTTGACGTGCAGCAGATGGAGAATCTCGTTAAGGATTGTAGATGCCACGAACACAACGAGCAGGAGCATCGTGGTGTTCTCCTTGATCCAGTCTTTAGTAGCGTCGCTGATGAACGGCGAGCCGCCCAGACCCTTGATGAAGATGAAGTAAGCGAGTGCAGTGAAAGCAATTCCACCAAAGATGGCTATGGTGTAGCGCAGGTGCTTCTTGTAGTTGAAAGTGAACACTATTCTGCTGAGCCACATTACGGCTACTCCGAAGAAGAACGCTATTGCCACGGATACGAAGATTGCTATTATAACGCTGAGTGCCTTGCTGCTGTTGAGCAGGTCAACGAAAGATAGCGACGGGTCGCTGCCCATCTTGAAGAGGGCGAGGATAAACGTCGCACCGAGAAGCTCGAAGACGAGCGATACGGTGGTGGAGGTAGGCATGCCGAGGGTGTTGAAGATGTCGAGGATGACCACATCGGTGACCATCACCGCAAGGAAGATGGTCATCACTTCGGCAAAGGAATAGTTCTCAGGCTGCATGATGCCGTGGCGTGCCACATCCATCATGCCGGCACTCATCACAGCTCCTATCAGCACACCGGCAGAGGCTACTACGAGCACGGTACGGAAGCGTGCCACTTTAGCTCCGATAGCGGATTGCAGAAAGTTTACGGCATCGTTGCTCACGCCCACGAACAAGTCGAAAACTGCCAGTATAAGCAGGAAGGCGACGATTACAAAGTAAATAGTTTCCATAAATAGTGTTTATTTTAATATTTGTTCTTTTCTTTTCGTCTGCAAAAATATAAACGGCATATTACAAGCCGTTTAAACAGATATTTCATTTCTGTTACAATTAAAAAAAATCGTGTTAGTTTTGCTGCTATGGAAGAATTTTCATATTTTTGTACATCATATTATATAAAAAGGTGAGGTTATGAGAAAGATTTCAAATCCGTTTGAAGGCAAGCAGGGATATAACTGCTTCGGATGCTGCAAGGACAACCCTATAGGAGCGCACATGGATTTCTATGAGGATGGTGACGATATCGTGAGCTTCTGGAAGCCGGATGGAAACTATCAGGGATGGGTGAACGTGCTTCATGGAGGCATACAAGCCACGCTGATGGATGAAATAGCCGGATGGGTAGTGTTCAGGAAACTGCAGCTGATGGGCGTTACATCAAAGCTGGAAGTGAAATACAAACAGCCTGTGCTGACCACCGAACTGCAGCTGACATTGCGAGGAAGAATACTGAAGCAGGTGAGAAACCTGGTGACCGTAGGAGTGACGCTCGAGAATTCGCACGGGGAGATATGTACCGAAGCCACGGCTCTCTATTATCTCTTCGACGAGAAGAAGTCAAAGGAGAACGGCTTCGTCGGATGCCATCTGGAAGGAGACGAAATCCTGCTTTAGCCGATAGGCAGCGACATTAAGGCAGACACACACAAATACGGAAGATAAATGACACAGAACACAGAAATTATTATAGCAGACAACCAGGACATTACATGCGCAGGACTTATCCACGCATGTATGGAGATAGGTACACAACAAGTTGACAAGTAGACGAGTTGACAAGTAGACGAGTTGACAAGTAGACGAGTAGACAAGTAGACGAGTAGACAAGTAGACAAGTTAACAAGTAGACAAGTTAACAAGTTGACAAGTAGACAAGTTGACGAGTAGACAAGTCCTCCAAAGTGGCTTGTATAAATAAAAAATCGACAATGTTTCACAACATCGTCGATTACCTTTTTTCTAACTAACTTATTATCAACTATTCATTACTCATTTTGAATTCACTGCTGCAAAGATACAATTTATTTTTACATACGTATAGCCTTTTTTATATAAATAACACGTAAACGTTTGCAGAATCGGACAAAATGATTAATTTTGCATACGGAAGGGCTAAAGAAAAGCAGTCTTGGTCCAGCTTGGTATTGTGTCAACTGTTTATTACAGAAAAATAATGAAACAACATAGGGTATCTTTAAAAGATCTTGCTGCACAGTTGGGAGTAAGTATCGCTACGGTTTCGAGGGCTTTGAGAAACAGTCATGAGGTGGGAGAGGAGTTACGTCTGCGAGTACAGAAGCTTGCAAAGGAACTCAACTATCGTCCTAACCCCTTTGCTCAGAGCTTAAGAAGCGAGGCTCCAAAGGTGATTGGTGTGGTAGTGCCGAATCTTGTGACGCATTATTATTCCGCTGTCCTTGACGGCATAGAGGACTATGCCTCCCAGGAAGGATATTCTGTTATAGCGATAAATAGTCATGAAGACCATGAGAAAGAGAAAAAAGCGATAGACAACTTCATCAGTATGCACGTGGAAGGCATCATAGCATGTCTATCGCAAGATACAGTAGACTATTCGCATTTCGAGGAAATCTATAAGATGGGTATTCCGTTGGTGTTCTTTGCACGCACCTGTCTGCCGGAACTCTTCTCGCATGTTGTTGCCAATGGCGACGAGGCTGCCGAGCTGGCTACCAGGCATCTGTTGGAAACAGGTAGCCGAAGGGTGGCGTTTTTAGGTGGTCCCAACCATCTGGATATGGTAAGAAGGCGCAAGCACGGTTATCTGGAGGCGCTGAAGGAAAAAAGAATTCCTATTGACAGAAGCATCATCATTTGCGAAAAGATAGATTTCGAGTCGGCAAAGGAGACTACCATGAAGATGCTGTCGGCGGAAAACAGACCCGATGCCATCGTTGCCTTCAACGACATCATTACCTATGCAGCCTTTGCTGCCATAAAGGCGCTCAAACTAAGAATACCGGAGGATGTGGCAATAATAGGATTTACGGATACCGAAATGTCGTCATTCGTCACTCCTAAACTGTCGTCGATAGAAGACCAGTCGCATAAGACGGGTGCCGTTGCCTGCGAACTGTTGATGAAAAATATTGCCGGTGATACTACCATATATAGAAAGGTGGTGCCGATGATTCTGAAGATTCGTGAGAGTTCGGACAAGATATCTGGAAATACTTGACAAACTAATATATTAAGAAAAGTAAGAAAAGAAAATGAAGAAAAGTGAATTTATTGTTTCAGCAGCAGCATTGGTAGCGGCATCTTGTGGCTCACCAAAGGTTGCGACAGACGTTGCCGCATTGGACGGCGAGTGGAACATTGTTGAGGTGGAGGGTAAAAAGATCAACAAGGGTGATTGTGAGAATGTGCCTTTCCTCGGCTTTGACACCAAGAAGAGCAACTTATATGGAAATACAGGCTGCAATACTCTTATCGGTGCATTGAAAGTGAATGCCAAGAAGAGCAGCATTGATTTCAGCCAGACTGGTACAACGATGATGATGTGTGCCGACATGAAGGTTGAGCGTATGGTACTTGACGCCCTTGGAAAATCAAATGGCTTTGTCATGGAAGGCAACGGCAAGATGACTCTTAACGACAAAAAGGGAAATGCCGTAGTGAAGCTTCAGAAGAGATAATGCGGAAAGCATAGACGGAAACAACAACTCCGCCATGTGGGTCAATGCTCATGTGGCGGAGTTGTTGTTTATAAACGTATTGTATGTGTGTAGGGTCGGGGGTATACAACCCTCGTTTAGGGTGTTATTTCTCCCACGTTATTTCGTATTTGTTGATGTTCATGGCTTTCAGCATCTTGCCGAACTGTAAGCGGGCATTCTCCTTCGCCGTGTTGATATTTGATTCTGTCATGCAGCGGCGGAGCATCTTGCCATACGCCAGTCTGTACATAGCCTCGCGGTCAGCATCGCTCCATTTTCCCGATTCAATGAAAGCTTTCGTTCGTGCTTCGTCGATGAAGTTCTTGTCGAGCAGTTCTATTGGTGGCAGGGTAAGCACTATGCTGTCACCCTTTTGCCTTATCCAATGAGGACTTGTCTTGTGCATGTTTATACCAAGGCTCATCTTGCCATAGTAGATTCTTGCCAGTTCGTCATCGCTGAAGAAACCCTTCCTGACGGTGTCTACGAGTTCTTCGTCGGTTATGGACAGAAACTCCCACTCGCCGATTTCTTTCATTGCCGTGATTATTGTTGGTGTGACGTCAATCCTGTCGTTGACTTCCACCTTAATCTCAGTCTCCTTCGCCGTGTGGAAGAGACTTATTGCCGCAATAATAACAATCAGTGCTATTATGCAGCCAAGCAGTATGTTTATTTTCGTCAGACTTATTTTCATGTCATTTCCCCTCAATTACAGTTGTCGGGTCTATCATCTTACTGATGTCGCCCGTGGTTAAATCCTTCTGGAAAGTTATTGTTATGTCAGTCTCAGCAAAGCCCATGCCGACGAAAAACGGCACCAGCACCTTAGCGGCACTCTCTTTTGCCATTTCCGTTATTCCCATTCGTGGTATATCTTTGATTATGGCTTCCCTGCCTTGTTGTTCATAGTTGGAAAGCTCCTCGTCGGAGAAGTTTCTGCGCAGCGTAGCAACATATTTCTTTATTTCTGCGTGACTGATCTTGGTTGCCGTTAGTTGGATGTGTGGGGTAGGGAGTATTATTTCAATCCTATTGCCGTTTCTCATGATGTTCTTCTCGGAAAAATCGTTGAAGTCTATGTATGCCTTTATCGTTGCATCGATAGGTATGGCAATCTTCCTCTGTCCCACAGGAAGGGGGATGTTATAGTCGTGCTGCAAAATCTTTCCCTTTACACGTACTTCATCGTTGTGGGTTATTATCTTGTGCACCTTGTATTCAGCGGTGTAGAGGCGTGAGCACTTCTGAACCTGTGTTACGAGGTGTGGTATAGTGTCGATGGCTTTTTCAATCTGTTCCTCTTGAGCTTTCTTGCCGGTGCATGAAAGCAAGAAAAGAGTTATTATACCTATTATATATATTATATGTTTACTCATAATGCTGAATATCTGATTATTTTATGCAAAGATAGTGCTTTTGTTTCTGTATTTAGCATATTTACATTAACTTTGCATATATAAAAAAGAATTTAATAAACAATTAGATATGAAAGGCATCTATTCTTGTTGTGTCATTGCCTTGTGTTCTTTTGTTGCCGTGTCGTGTGGCGAGAAGAAAAAGTCAAATGACATAATCACGACAAAGCCTGTTGTACAGGCTCCTTCTGCACCGACAAAGATGCAAGGGTATGAGAGAACAGAAACAGTAGATTGGGATGGAACTGATTTTAAGGTGACAGTCAAACGTGTCGTTGACGAAGGAGCCGAACAGTTTACCGACGATAATGGTGACAAGTGTTATGAGAACAAGGTCGTGTTGACAGTGTTGCGCAGCGACGGTACGGAATTCTTTAACCGGGAATTTACGAAAACATCGTTTGCGAGTTGTGTTGACAATGACTATTTGTCGAAGTCTACTGTGTTGGGTATTGCGTTTGACCGTACTGAAGGTGGAAACATGTTCTTCGTTGCCAGTGTAGGCTGTCCAGACCAGTTGAGCGATGACTTCATACCTATAAAGCTAATTCTTTCAAAGTCGGGTACACTGACGATGGAGAAAGGTCAGGATATAGATACTACCAATAATCCGAACAGTGATGCGGATGAAGAGGAAGGCGTATAAAATTTGTGGTATTTATCAGGCGCATCCTTATTCTTACGTTGAAAGATAAATGCGCAATGTTTTAAAATGAAACAAGACATTCTGTTCCATATAGATATATGGGCGGAATGTCTTATTTCTTTTCTTGGTTTATTTCAATGTCAGTTCCACCGGACAATGGTCGGAACCAAATATTTCGGTATGTATCTTTGCTCCTTCAAGACGCTCTCTTAGTCGGTCAGACACTATGAAGTAGTCGATGCGCCATCCTGCATTCTTTTCCCTTGCCTTGAAGCGGTACGACCACCATGAGTATATTTCTTTCTGTTCGGGGTAGAAATAGCGGAAGGTGTCGGTGAAGCCGTTTTCGAGCATAACGGTCATCTTGTTGCGTTCTTCATCCGTGAAACCCGCGTTCTTGCGGTTTGTCTTAGGGTTCTTTAGGTCTATCTCCTCATGAGCCACATTCAGGTCTCCGCATATTATTACAGGTTTCTTCTTGTCAAGTTGTCTGATGTATGCAAGAAAGTCATCCTCCCATTTCATTCTGTATTCGAGTCTTCGCAGTCCGTCCTGTGAGTTTGGAGTGTAAACAGTGATGAGGTAGAAGGTCTCCATTTCCAATGTTATTATGCGACCCTCGTGGTCATGCTCTTCTATCCCCATGCCATAGGTTACAGACAGAGGCGTGTGTCGTGTGAAAATAGCCGTGCCAGAGTATCCTTTCTTCTCGGCATAGTTCCAGTATGAAGTGTATCCTTCATATTTAAGGTCGAGCTGACCTTCCTGCATCTTAGTCTCCTGCAGGCAGAAGAAGTCGGCATCGAGTTCTCTGAAGGCGTCGCTGAATCCCTTTCCTTCGCACGCTCTTAGTCCGTTGACGTTCCATGATATGAATTTCATAAAGCAAAATGTTTTTTAATAATAAGGGCGAACTTAAGTTAAGCCCGCCCTTTATAGATGATTCTATTACTGATTTAAAACTTGCATTCTTTAGAATTTTGCCATCTTAATGGCATCTATGGCACATTCGTCTCCCTTGTTTCCATATTTTCCTCCGCTTCTGTCTTTTGCCTGCTGGAGGTCTAATGTTGTAAGCAATCCGTAGATTACAGGGATTTCGCTCTTTGCATTCAAGCGTGCAATGCCATATGTTACGCCCTGACAGATGTAGTCAAAGTGCGGTGTCTCACCCTTTATCACACTTCCTAAAATGATGATGGCATCGTAGCCTCCGTTGAGTGTCATCTGGTGTGCGCCGTAGATAAGCTCAAAGCTTCCCGGAACAGTTTTCACATGAATGTTCTCTGGCAGAGCGCCATGCTTTTCAAGCGTTGACATACATCCGTCAAGCAATGCACCGGTTATCTCAGGGTTCCATTCAGCAACGACGATTCCGAAGCACATGTTGCTTGCATCAGGAATCTTGTCAAATTCGTATGATGAAAGGTTGTGTAATGCTGTTGCCATTGTATTACTTTGTTGCTCTTTCTATGTATTTGTCAATTTCCATAGCAGCAGGAGCGTTGACATACTTTTTCTTAATGTCCTGATAGAGCTGCAGAGCCTCATCTTTCTTGTTCTGGCTTTCGAGAATCTCTCCAGCCTTGATAAGGAATGTTGCAGAAAGGCTGAGGTTAGCACCTTCTTCAGACTGCTTGTCTGCCATGCTTGCTGCCTTTTTGAAAGAGTCAACAGCTTTGTCCAACTGGTTGAGGTGAGCATAAGCGTCTCCCAATGCTGCCACAGCAGCAGGGCTTATCATCTCGTCGTCAGCAGGAGAGTACTCCTCAAGATATTTAGCTGCGTCAGACCATTTGTTCATATTTGCATAGCAAAGACCGGCATAGAGGTTTGCAAGGTTGCCTGCGTCAGTGCTGCTGTAGTCAGAAGCGATAGCCTTGAATCCGGTGTATCCTGCTCCGTCGCCGTTGAGGGCCTTGTCAAACTGCTGGTTAGCAAAATAGTCCTGTCCTTTGGCAAGGGCTGTGCTTGCTTCATCCTGGCGTGGACCTGCTACATATGTGTTGTATGCGAAGTAGCCGCCAACGATAATGATTACTGCTAAAATTCCGTAGATGATGGCTTTCTTGTTCTTCATAAAGAGAGCCTCGTTCTTGTTCAGTGCGCTGTCTACATTTACTGCGCCCTTGTTGTCTGATGAATTCTTCATTATTTTGTTCTTGTTTTTATTATTCAGGTTTTTATAAAAAGCGTGGCAAAATTACGTAAATATTCTCACATATTGAAATTTATGATGATTTTTTTTCTTTATTGACATATAATAGAGTATCTTTGCATGGTATTACAGTTAAAACAACACTTAGAAAAGAAAGATTGTCGGTAATGTATCTTAAGAGAATTTCCATTATTGGTTTTAAGAATATCCAGGAGTCTAACCTTGAATTGAGCAAGGGTATAAATTGTTTTATTGGCCATAACGGTGTTGGTAAGACAAATTATCTTGATGCTGTATATTATCTTTCTTTTTGCAAGAGTTCCAATTGTTCGATAGATTCTCAGATTATCCGACACGATTCTGATTTCTGTGTCATTGACGGATGTTATGAAAACGAAAGCGGTGAAGAGGAGAATATCTACTGTGGAATGAAGCGTGGTGTGAAGAAGCGCTTCCGCAGGAACAAGAAGGATTACAAGCGACTGTCGGAGCATATCGGACTGATTCCTCTTATAATGGTGTCGCCTTCTGACACCAGTCTTATAGAAGGAGTAAGCGAAGAGAGGCGTAGGATAATGGATATTGTTATTTCCCAGACTGATGCCACGTATCTCGCTTCTCTCAATAGATACAGCAAAGCCTTGCAGCAGAGAAATGCCTTGCTGAAACAGGAAGACGAACCGGATTCTGCCCTGCTTGACATTTGGGAAGAACAGATGGCTGTTGAAGGGGAGATGATATTTGCCAAGAGGAATGCTTTTATAGAGAGTCTCATACCTGAATTCCAGGACTTCTATACTTTCATATCGCAAGGGAAGGAAAGAGTAAGTCTCAGATACGTTTCACATTGCCAGCGCGGACCGCTTCTTGATGTGATAAGGCGAGACAGGTTCAAGGACCGTGCCGTAGGTTATTCTCTTCATGGCGTGCATCGTGATGACTTGGAAATGCTGCTTGATGGTTATCCTATGAGGCGTGAAGGCAGTCAAGGGCAGAACAAGACTTTTGTTATAGCCTTGAAGCTGGCACAGTTCAAGTATCTGACAGAGAATGGTTCAGCCACGAAACCTATTTTGCTGTTGGATGATATCTTCGACAAGTTGGATGCTGACAGGGTAGAGCAGATAGTGAAACTGGTTTCGGGCGACAGCTTCGGGCAGATATTCCTTACTGATACCAACCGTGACCATCTTGACAAGATATTAAGCTCTTCCTTCATATAAGATTTATCCTGTTGAAGCCGGTGGTGTTATAGGAGGAATTAATAACTAATCAATAATAATTAATCACTAATCACTAATCAATAATCACTATAATGTTTAGACGTGATGTACAGAACCTGTCAGATGTCTTGAACCGTTGTTTAAGGCAGAATGGACTTGAAACACCTTTGCTGCAGCATCGTCTGGTTAATGCCTGGGATGAAGTGGTCGGAAAGGGTATTGCTGCTTATACAAGTGATAAATTCATAAAGAACCAGACGCTGTTTGTTAAAATCAGCAATCCGGCTCTCCGTGCCGACCTGTCTATGATGAAGACACAATTAGTCAGACGGCTGAATAATTACGTCGGCTCAATGGTTATTGCAGATATAAAGATCTATTGATGTTTATGTCTGTTCAGTATGGACAATTGTTGCTTATGACAATACCATATCCATTTTGATGTCGTGTATGTCTGTCGGAATATGTTCGAAGAGTTGGAAAGGAAAGCATATTCCTATTTTCCTTGCATCTTTCGCTTTGCTCAGGAAACGGTCGTAATATCCTTTGCCGCGACCTAATCTGTTGCCAGTCCTGTCGAATCCCATTCCGGGTATGATGGCAACGTCAATCTCTTCATAGTTGAAGAAAGGTTTTCCGCAAGGTTCCAGAATATTGAAATACCCTATTCTGAGGTCGTTGTCATTGTTGTATTCGCGGAGTTCCATTTCCGTTTCACTTGTTACTGCAGGCAGAAGAATCTTCTTGCCCATATCCTTCAATGCGTGTATAGCATCAAGGGTATACACTTCGTCAGGCAGCGAACAGTACAGGACGATAGTCTTTGCTTCTTTTACGTATGAAAGCTCAAGGAGCTTTCGTATTGTGCTGTACGAAAGTTCCTTGAGCTGTTCATCCGAATACTGTTTTTTCAGAAGTCTTACTTCTTTTCTCAATTCTTTTTTGTTTATCATGATAGTGTTTTACGAGTTGACAAGTTGACGAGTTGATAAGTTGACGAGTTTACGAGTAGACAAGGAGATATGTTAACGAGCTGACGAGTAGACTTGTCAACTCGTCAACTTTATTTCTTCTTTGCCGCTTGTTTCTGTTCAGGCTTTTTAGGGAAGGCAGAGCCGTTTCTGAACACGTTCAGTGCTGCATTCACAACATTGTCGTCCTCATTTATATACTGAGTCCATGCGTTGTCGTCGAGCATGTTGTATATAATCCGGCTGTTGATATATCTGTTCAGGAGTCTGTGCGACTTCTTTATGAGCAGGTTTCTGCGTTGCAGACCATTCTTGTTGGCAAAGGTTGCGAACTGTTCAACCAAGTTCTGCTTTTTCAGGTAGTCAGCCAGCTCCATCATCTCTTTGTATGTGTTGAGCTTAACCCTGTTGTCGTCAGTATAGGTGAAGGCAAACTGCAGGATAAGTCCGCTCATTGTCGCTTCCTTGAGATATGACGTCATGCCGATAGTATCTTCCGGAACGAAGATGTCAGGTGTTATACCGCCACCTCCATATACCGTTCTTCCAATACCGGTGTGATATGCCGGACCGGTATGCTTGATACTGTCTTGCGAGAAGAATTCTCCATGCTGGTATCTTGCCAGCAAGTCCTCTTCGTAGTCAACATTGTCGCCTGCCGTATATGGCTTCTGTATGCAGCGTCCAGATGGAGTATAGTATCTTGCTGTTGTAAGTCTGATAAGACTACCGTCAGGAAATTCCATTTGCTTTTGCACAAGTCCCTTGCCGAACGAACGTCTGCCGATGATTGTTCCGCGGTCGTTGTCCTGTATTGCTCCAGCAAAGATTTCAGATGCGGAGGCAGAAGCCTCATTGATAAGAACGACGAGCGGTATTTTCTGATAGCTTCCCCTTCCGTCGCTCTTGTAGTCCTGTCTCGGCGACTTGCGTCCCTGTGTATATACGATGAGTTTATTCTTTGGCAGGAATTCGTTGATCATCTGTACCGCAGATTCCAAGTATCCGCCAGTGTTGTCTCTAAGGTCGATGACAAGGTTGCCGAATCCTTCCTGCGACAGCTGTGCCAATGCGACAAGCAGTTCCGGATAAGTGTTTTCTCCAAAGTTCTTTATCTTTATGTATCCGGTATTGTCGTCAAGCATATATACCGCAGTGATGCTCTTCTGTGGAATGTCAGCACGGGTGATAGTAAAATATTTCACAGCGTTTGAGCCGTATCTTTTCACTCCCACTTTAACTTTCGTTCCTTTAGCACCTTTCAGTCTTCGCATAGCCTCCTCGTTGGTGACAATCTTTCCTACAAACGGTTTGTCGTCAACGCTCACGATTTTGTCTCCGGCAAGTATGCCGGCTTGTTGTGCAGGACCGTTTTTTATTACGTTCTGCACATGGATAGTGTCTTGTCTGATGATGAATTCCACACCGATGCCGGAGAAAGACCCCTTCAGGTCATCCTGCGTCTTCTGTACGTCGGCGGCGCTAATATATACAGAGTGTGGGTCCAGGTCAGACAGGATTTGTGGAATCGCCATGTCTACAAGGGAGTCGATGTTTACTTCATCAACATACTGGTCATCGATGATATGCAACAGGTTGTTCAGCCGGTTGCTTCCTGAATTGATGATGTTCAGGCGGTTGCCGGAGAAATGGTTTGCATAGAACGTGCCGATGACGACTCCGACAATGACGCTTATAGCCATCAGCAGAGGCGTGAACCGATATGATTTATTTGTTTTCATATTCATCTGGGTTAATATGTATAACTTCTATTTTTGCTTTTGCAAGTAGGTCAAGTCCGTCTGTAAGCCGATATTCTTTTGCATAGACCACCCTCTTTATCCCTGCTTGTATTATAAGCTTGGAGCATTCTATGCATGGAGCATCAGTAACGTAAAGCGTAGCGCCATCGCTGTTGTTGGAACTTCTGGCAAGCTTCGTTATGGCGTTAGCCTCAGCATGAAGAACGTAAGGGTGTGTGACGTTGTTTTCGTCTTCGCATATATTCTCAAACCCGCTTGGCGTGCCGTTGTATCCGTCGCTTATAATCATTTTGTCTTTGACCACAAGGCAGCCCACCTGTCGTCTTTTGCAATAGCTGTTTTCCGACCATATTCGTGCCATGCGCAGATACCGCAAGTCAAGTTTGAATTGTTTCTCGTTCTTGTCCATTGTCTGTTGTATTTAAGATGATACCGGTTGATGATATATGACCACGTCTTAGCAGTCTTGTTTTTTCTTTATTCCGTTTCTTTCAAGCAAGGCATCTATTGTAGGTTCTCCTCCTCTGAATCTCTTGTAGAGAGTCATCGGGTGCTCTGTTCCGCCTTTTGACAGGATGTTGTCACGGAAGCTCTGGGCAGTCTTCTTGTCGAAGATGCCGTTTTTCTTGAATACGCTGAACGCGTCGGCATCCAGCACTTCAGCCCATTTGTAGCTGTAGTATCCGGCAGCATATCCTCCAGCCATTATATGACTGAACTGTACTGTCATGCAGGTGTCAGGAAGCTGAGGCAGAACCATAGCCTTTTCCCAGGCTTTCTTTTCGAAAGGTATGATGTCGTCAGTAAACGGTTTGCTCTGTGTGTAGTAAGCCATGTCGAGAAGTCCGAAGCTTACCTGCCTCATACATCCGTACGCCACCATGAAGTTTCTGCTCTTCGCTATTCTGTCTATCAGTTCGTCTGGCAGTGGTTCCCCCGTCTTGTAATGGAAGGCGAAGGTCCTGAGGAAATCCTTTTCCACGGCATAGTTTTCCATAAACTGCGACGGCAACTCCACGAAATCCCACCAAACGTTTGTGCCCGACAGACTCTCGAATCTTGTATTTGCAAACATTCCGTGCAGCGAGTGTCCGAACTCATGCAGGAATGTTTCCACTTCCCCTAATGTCAGTAATGCAGGCTTTTCGGCAGTCGGTTTCGTAAGGTTCATCACTACGCTGACGTGTGGTCTTACGTTCTCTCCCTTCTTATCTATCCATTGTCCCTGATATTCCGTCATCCATGCTCCGCCTTGCTTGCCTTTGCGCGGATGGAAGTCGGCATAGAATACGGCAAGGTATGAACCGTCCTTGTCAAAAACCTCATAAGCCTTTACGTCGCCGTGGTAGACAGGAATGTCTTTGTTCTCCTTGAATGTAATGCCGTACAGCTTGTTTGCAAGTCCGAACACGCCTTCTATCACTTTGCCCAGTTCGAAATACGGGCGGAGCATCTCTGCGTCAAGGTTGAATCTTTCGAGCTGCAGCTTGTGGGAGTAGTAGCTGAAGTCCCAAGGTTCCATTATGAAGTCGTTCCCTTCCATTTCCTTTGCCTTCTTTTCTATGTCCTGCACTTCAGCTTTTGCTGTAGGCATGTAGGCGGAGATGAGGTCGTTCAGCAATTTGTATACGTTGGCCTCATTGCTTGCCATGCGGTTCTTCAATACGTAGTCGGCATAGGTGTTGAAACCTAAGAGCTGGGCTATCTCCCTTCTCAGGTTTACTATACGTCTGCAGATGTTGATGTTGTTTTCGTCGTTGCTGTGTGTGCATATTGTGTTGCGCATCATATACAGCTTCTTTCTGAGTTCGCGCTGTGTGGAATATGTCATGAAAGGGCTGTAGCTTGGGTAGTCGAGTGTAAACACCCATCCTTCTTTCCCATGTTCCTTTGCTGCCAGTGCGGCAGCCTCTTTTGCCGTGTCGGGCAGTCCGTCGAGCTCTTCCTCGTTGGTTATGTTTATGGTGTATGCTTTGTTCTCCTTGAGCAGATTCTGTGAAAACTGCAGTGACAGCATGCTTGCTTCTTCAGTAAGCTTGCGCAGCTTCTCCTTTCCTTCATCGTCGAGCAGCGCACCGCTTCTGACGAATCCGTCATAGCAGTTCTCAAGGAGCATCTGTTCTTCAGGTGTCAGTTCCCGGTGGTGTTCATAGACATATTTTATTCTTTCAAACAGTTTCTTGTTCAGTCTTACGTCATTGGCGTGTTTCGTAAGAATCGGTTGAAGTTTCTGTGCCAGAGCATCCATCTCGTCGTTCGTTTCTGCGCTTAGCAGATTGAAGAATACGGTAGACACTCTTGACAGCAAGTCGTAGTATCCGTCTTTGTCGTCATCCACATTAATGATAGTGTTGTCGAAAGTCGGCTCGTCCGTATTGGAGATAGTCTTTTCTATTTGCTCGTCATCTCTTCTTATACCCTCCATGAAAGCCTCTTCGTAGTCTTCGATTTTTATTTTGTCGAAGGGTACGGTTTCATGTGGTGTGGTATAAGGTTCGAAGAATGGGTTCTTTCTTATATTCTTGTCTGTTGTTTTTTCTTCCATACTAACTTTATTATTTTTATTTGCAAAGTTAGTGTTTTCTTTTAAATATCAAGTTGCATTTAACACATTTAATATGCATGCCGCTTACTTTTTTCGGGTGGATATTGGAAATAGTAGGCTAACACAAGAGAACTTATAATAAAGAATCCCCATCTATCTAATTTAAAAGTAGATGGGGATTGTGTTAAAAAAGTCAGGTCTATGGGTATCATCTATAAAAGAATTAGGTGTAATCATACCAATCAAGCAAACCATGGCATACATATCAAAAGATTTGTTGTGTACCACAACTGTCTTATTTCCTAAGAATGGTTTTATTTCTTTCCATACTTCTGGAAATAAAGGGCTATTTTTTTTGTGTCTTCTGTTGTGATACCGTGAATGGCAGTATTATAGCCATCATAGATGTTTCTTTTAGGTTTTACCTACCAACATTTTGAATGTTGTACCTTGCTATCTATAACTTCCGTTATACCTATTAGACAAATTCTATTTTTTCACGGATATGGAGTTTCAGTGTCAAGTGCAACAAAGTCTACCATAATTGTTTTGGTTTAGTTGATTGTTTAATTAAATTCTTCTTCTAAGAAGGCTTGGCACTTCTCAATAAGTTTTTCATCCATACACTTAGGACAAAACTTTGAATGGCTCATTCTAAAGGTAGAATCAGTGTAGGCTCTATTTTCCATTACACCATCTTTTATGGCTTTGCAATCTGGTATAGAGTGGTAAATCATATACTTATTAAAAACATTTCCTCCACCTATGATTTCTTCTGAATAGAAATTTGTACCATTCCCTTTTGGACTTTCGTACTTAGCAGTAGTTTCTACTTTGCCTTTGTCATAACCACACTTATAGCCTTTGTTGTAGACAAGGTAATATAGACCAATCAACGCAGCCACGACAATTATTATAATGACAGCAATAATTATATTTTTTTTGCTTATTTCTAAAGTCATAATCAAAACTATTTCTTAATACCTTCTTCTACTGTTTTATCAAATTCCTCCTTAGTGCAAGGCTTTCTAAGTATCCAGTAGGTTGTAGTATAACTGATACCTGTGCCACAATAACTACTGCCAGAAGATGTACCGCCGGTAAGATACATATCCCAACCTTCTGAAAGAAAATACATAAGGGCTGCAGCAGGGGTGTTGAACTTGATTCTATTACCCTTGCCATCTTTTAGCTTCTCTACTGTTTTACCATCATCCACTTTTACCTTTACTCCTTCCTTATCGAAATCACCTTCAAAGGTCACTATATTGTACAAGTAGTATTGCTTAGTCTGGGCAGAAGCAAACATAGGTGCAAGTAGAATGAGTAGTAGTAATACAATCTTCCTTATATTACAAACTGCTATCTTTCCATTCTGGATTGTTAATTTTCTCATAATGTCTATTTCGGATAATTTCTGGAACTTCATCAATAGAAGGAAATTCTTTAGCCAATTCAGTACACATTTTGTTTAAAAGTGTATCTCCCATACAGGCAGCATACTTACCTCGCAGAGCTTTCTCGTACCAATTAACCAAATTATTCCAATCCATTTTTTTTATTTAAAATAGGGATAACCCCTAATTATTACTTTGGTGAAAACAAAAGTACATAATATTCTGCAGAATTTAAACAAAATAATATACTTTAACTATATAAAAATTTGTAGTAACTATTCATCGATAGTTAGAATGGTCTAATTCTGTCTTATTCCTCTGTAAGACTTTTCTTGAAAATCATCTAAAACAGAGTCATATCCTCTTGCGTATGGCAAAAAATATATGTATACCCCACCTGTCAGATTTTTGCATAAATAACCAATTTGATTGCATAAATAAACGGTTTATTCAGCTCGCCTGTATAGTTCGATTATGACAATCACGCCAAGCCTATGTAAGCACGTGATTTTGTCATCATTTAGAAATTCGGTAACTTTCCGATAGAAAGTCCGTA
>URLQ01000016.1 GCA_900548745.1 uncultured Prevotella sp. | reverse complement strand
TAGGGCTTGTTAGGGACTTGCACCCATTAGAATAAACTCATGCCGAGCATACATCAAGAAAGTCCATATCTCAGGTTTATTCCCTGGTATGGACTTTTTCAGACTTCGTCATTGCGTCACCAAAGAAAAATAAATCATCCAATATACTTCAACGAGATTGCTAAATCCGTATAATCTCTTGTATAGTGGTACGAGGTTGCTGGCAATATTACCACTTTCTCAAAGATGCTCCATTAATTTAATAGAAATAAAGGTTACCGACTTTCTAAAAATGAACATAAACGAGCATGGATAGCAAGGTGATAAAAACAAGGAGTCCGGGAACGCTATATCACATGGCGTTCCCGGACTTTAATACTACAATGTTTTGCTGCGCAAAACTCTACTAACTTTACTTATCTTTTAAAACAACCTTTTTTGCCGTTTTACCGTCTGTCAAGATGTTTATTCCTCTTGCCGCCTTAGTCTGACGTGTACCGTCAAGAGAATATACTGCATCTGGAACAAAGCCGTCCGTTTTTTCTATGTTCTCCACCCCTGTTGCAGTGTTAACCTTTGTTGCTTCACTCAATCCGCCGAACTCATTGGCTGCCTGTATTGAATAGGTGTTGCCTGCTGCATACTCACAAGATGTGGCTGTAGTGAAGCCCTCAACCTTTCCATTCTTCGTAATTACATAACAGATGGAATACGGTACGGCATCCCACTTTATCATACCGTCTGAAAGAACAGGTTTCGGAGCCTCGCAAGCTTCAGTAAGAAGTTCCGGTTGCCAGTTGTCGTCACCCGAGAGAACGTTCTTTACCGTATACTGTGCAGCCTCTTCGTCAGTCAGATAGTTTTTAGCCTTACCTTCCACACGATTGCCGCTTGCATCCTTATACCAGTATGTATCCTGACGATGAGAGAGGTCTACAGGGTTGCCGTCGCCGTCAACGGTGTTGTAGTCCGCCCACAGGACAGGCAGTCCGCCCATCGTGTCATACCATCCCTTTGCCGGAATAGTAACCTCCGCCTTGGTATTGATAAACACAGTCTTCGGGAAGTTGTGCCATGGTCTGCCGAACCATACGTCTGTCTCCGACGGAACGCCAGGGGCGGTGATGACATTGTTCATGAAGACATAACCCCATTCCACATCCTTCTGATGAGAAGGAGCCACGATATAGCCTCCGCTCTTACGCACGATGTTCAGTGTGTCGTTGTCGAAATATACGTTACCGCTGTTATAGATGAAGTCAACGGCACCCTCAATGAAGGAATCCTTCACGTAGTGGCGATAGTTAGACTTGCTTGTTGTAATCCATGTGTCCTGATAGCTGTACATACCAACCTTATTGAACACGATACGGTCGTTCTCTGTGTTCAGGGCAAGAGCCTGCGGACCATCGTTCTTTTCCACTCCGTATGAGTTTACGAAACTAAGTCCTTCAAAATACAGATTCGCTGCATGAGCCACAAAGGTTGCTCCCTTGTCAACGGACAGCGCATTGCTTCCGCCGCAGAGCTTGTCGTCACTAATGAACACCTTGTCGCGTCCCTGTCCGATGAAATACAGATAAGGTTTATTGGAAGGGAGGACAACATGTTCTTTATATGTACCCTCTTTGATAAATATCAGCCACGGCTTCACACGATTTGCCGGTGCCGCATCTATAGCAGCCTGCACTGTGGTGTAGTCGCCAGTACCATCTTGCGCCACGACAGCATCATAAACCTTTGCCTCCGGCTGCTTGCGGTCCATCGTAGTGAAGCTGAATTCTGTACCCTCAAAAGCGTTGCCGCTGCGGTCGAGAATCATTCCTGCCGGAAGCTTGAATGTATAAGATGTAGAATACTTCAATCCGCTGTACTGATAGACTACGGTCTTGCCGCTTACTGTAGGCTTAAGGGGCTCCGCACCGAGAGTAGCCGTGCTGTTCTCTGCCGCTATTACTTTCTCATCGAATGTCAGGATAACGGAACCGTTTGCCGTTGCTCCCGTAGACTTGTCTGCTGGAATAGAAGACAGGAGTTTCGGAGCTTCATTATCATTTACAGTTTCCTTGTCTGCAAGCACAAAGATTTCCGCCACGGCAAGTCCGTCATAATCACCGGCAGAGCCGACGAGCGGAGAGTCATAGTCTGGCAGGAAGCGAACGCGTACCGACTGCTGTCCGGCAGCTTCGGCAGGCAGTTCAAACTCCTGTGAGTCCCATCCACGGGCAGGAAGATTATAAGTGCCGAACTTTGTGTATGTTGTACCGTCAACAGAATATTCTGCGTTTACGATGCTGTGAGCATTGAAGTCGTCACCAACAGCAGCAGAGAGCTTCACTGCGGAATAGCCTACGGTAGAGAAGGATATTTCGAAATAATACTTGTCAGAGAGCTTCTTCCAGCAGCGGGCAGCATACTTGCCGTTCTGTCCTCCCTTCTGGGAGCCACAGGCAAGCCAGCTTGACGTGTTGCCAGCGGCATTGCGCAAAGACAACAGTCCTGCATTGTCGCTCTCTGCCTTATAGTCTGCAGCACGCTCCTGTGACGGAGTGTCGCTATAGAGGTCCCAACCTACGATATAGTCTGTACTGGAGAAGTTGGCAGTCAGGCTCTTCTCTCCGTCCATCCTCACCTCGCGCTCCATCGAAGTAGAGTTGTCCTCCCAACTTGTGAACGTCAGGATGCGGTTGTTCAAGGCTGTAAGCTTCACGTCTGTTCCTGATTCATAGTAGTGTACTCCGTTTACCACGTTGCCTGCTGGCGAGAACTGTACGAGGTTTGCATTGGCACCTCCTTCGAGCTTCACGTTCAAGGCATACACTTCATTCTTTATATATGTAGCAGTAAGGGATGTGTTGGCATTCAGGTCGAAAGAATAAGGGTTCTCTGTGGAGATGACAGTGTTATTGTCGTCAACCCATGCCTGGAAATGATAGCCGAAGTTTTCGGTTGTACTTACAGTGATGCGTGTACCTTCGTCAAACTTGTCTCCTGCCGGGGTAACGCTAAGTGTGCCGGCAGTTTCATCTGCAGACTTCACGCTGAGAGTATAGACAGGAACGCTTATCGGTGTACCGTTCAAATCACCTGTCACAACAATATTGCCGAGAGCCAGCTGCTTGTTGTTTGCAAGATTGTAGACATAGAAATACAGTTCCACCTTTCCGCTGATGGTCTGCAACGCTGTCAGATCTATATCTGACGAAGATGCTGAATTACGCTCCGGATTAAAGCCCTTGAGCAGCTCCACTGTATTGTCGCCATACTTTGCCACTACATCAAGCACTCCTCCACTCGTACCGCACTTCTGGGAGTTGAATGTAAGTTTCTTTGGAGTGAAGTTTATCCCTTTCTTCGTAACGATGGAGAAAGCTACATACGAAGCTTCATCCCTTGCATTGCCGATCTTTTCGGTAGGGTTAAGCTTTGACAGGTCTCCCTGCTTTCCGTTGAAATACAATTTACTGCCAAGCGAGAAGCTTGTTGTTGATATTGCAGTAGGTTCTGACACGTCTGCTGCTGAAGGATTATCCCCGCTTTTGTCAAAAGCCCACTTGATAGTGGCATTCTTAGCGCTGATGGCTTCTTCTGCCATTGCATAGCCCAGTCCCATCCATGCGACAAGTACAGAGGCTATGACTGTTAGGATTCTTGTATTTTTCATTATCTGTTATTTATTATCTTCTTGGCTGTTCCGTTTTCCATCACGATATTCAGTCCTTTCTTCATACCGTTTTGGCGCATGCCATATATATTATAATAGGTGGCAGTGGTCTTCTTGTTGTTCTCCAGAGTGTTTACGCCAGTAGAACCGTCCACTGCAACGCCACCAATCTTCACATCACTGACGCAGATGGTCTTTCCCGTGGCTGAACTATTATACCAAGGATAGATACGTACGCGCAATGTCTCATTCTCTTTGAGTTCAAGCACAGGTGTCGCCTTTACCTCCATCATGTTGTTTGCCTTCATCGAACCAGAGAAATCTGCTATATTCACAGCATTTGCGAAGTTTTCTTCCTTTGAATAGTAAATCTTACAACGCATACCGTTTCCTCCGCAACCGCACACATACATGCTAATCTCATTGACATTGAATGTTGTTCCCTTTGCAGGCTTTACGGCAAACTCTATCCAGCGTGTAGACACTTCGTCTATCTCTCCTGCCGGCCACGCTTCTCCTTCTATGATATTTCGCTGCACTTTTCGTGTGGCATCAAAGCCTGTTCCTTCTGGCCATGTGGTGTTGGCGTTTGGACTTGAATACCTCTGTAACTTCATCTCGCTGTATGTCTCGCCAACCGGATTCACAGGTCCTTCGGCTGTGCAGTTGTCATCTTTCTCCAATCTCCAGTATGCTGACGTAGGTACGCCGTCAGCAAGCTCCACACACTTTCCGTTTACAGGAACTTCTATCGTCTTGTCACCGCTTGTTACGGTTACCGTCTCATTCACATCACCCGCAGCCACGAAATTATATTTCACCTTCACACTGCCAATCACAGTTCCTTCTTTGTAGCTCAGTGTTGCAGAGCTGCCATAGTCATTGCCATCTGCTGAAACAGAGAGACCGCCACTTACTGTGACCGCCACCGTTCCTTCTGCCGGAGTAAGGTCAAAACCATTTATCTGCAGTTCCTTTATTACCGTCTGTCCCTTGTAAGCCTGTCCGAGGTCAAGCTGTGAAGGGTTCACGCTCAAGTCACTTGTCAGATTGATATTGTCCACCAGAATACCGGCTTTAAGCATCAGCTGTGCTGCAAGACGAGCTATGAGGGTAGCTCCCATTGCTGAAGTATGTGTACTGCCATTGCCGTCAAAGAGCAGTTCATTTGCCTTTGCGTCGCCATAGCTCTCATAGAGCTCCTTTGTGGCTGTTGTAAGATCAAGATACTGCACGTCCATCTCCTGTGCCACCTGCTGCATCTGATAAGGGTAATCATAGGTATGGTCATCGGCTGCCACCTTATTATTAGTAGTCAGCTTACCGTCTTTCAGAAGGTCAAACTTATCGCCAAGGTCATGCCTTCCGTTTCTGCGAATAGTATTTCCATCAAAGTATTTCCTGCATATCGCACCTACAAGTACAGGAGTAGCACCAAGAGCACGAGTCTCTTCTATATACTTGCGCAGATACTGTTTGTAGGTTCCGCTTGCTGTCGTGCCACGATAGTCTGTACTGTTAGCCTTTGCCTCGTCACCGATACTCTTGTAATAAGCCTTCAGCTCATCGCCATCACAACCGTTGCTCTTCTCATCGTTATGGGCAAACTGTATCAAGACATAGTCGCCTGGCTCAATTTGTTTCTTCACAGACTGCCAATAAGGGCTTTCCATATAGAAGCTCTTGCTACTGGCACCGTTCTTTGCACGGTTGTTTACCGTAATGTCGCCTTTGAAGAACTGCTGGAACATCTGTCCCCATCCACGTGTTACCGTTGTACTCTCATCATAGGTTGCCATCGTGGAATCACCGATGGTATGAACCTTACGCGCCTGAACACAAAGCGTTGAACAAACAGCCAAAGCGGCTGCTGCAATGAATTTCAGTTTCATCTTTCTCTTATTATTTAGGGTTAGTAATTTTCTGGTGGCAAAATTAGTGTTTACCTTTATCTTATATGGTATAAAAATGCGTCTAAGAGGTGGAAAATATGGTTAAGATGCTGCTTTGGAGCATTTTTCACTATTGGTGATAGTTTTTTTAATATCTCTTTATAATTTAATAACTTAAATATTTTCATTTGCCTTAAGTAAACATGTATTTTTGCAAAGGAGTATTATACAATTCTCTATGACTAACAGTATACCCAATACAAACTATTGGTTTATTTATAACTTTAAAAGAAAGGAACAATAAGATGAAAAAGCTTATCTTGTCTGTTGTTATGATGGCTGCTCTCAGCCTCAACACAGTAAATGCACAGACCACAACACAGAAGAAGTGTGATGCAAAGGCACAGTGCGACAAAACAAAAAAGGAATGCAAGAATGACGGCAAATGCTGCAAGGCTAAGGCTGATGCCAACGCCAAATGCTGCAAAGAAAAGGCAGCAAAGGACGCATGCTGCAAAGAGAAAGCAGGAAAGACATGCAACAAGGCATGCGACAAGTCTAAGAAAGAATGCAAGAATGCAGACAAAAAGAACTGCACAAAGTGCGTAAAGACCGAAAAGAAGTAAATACTGTGCGTCGTTCTTTCCGTCAGGAACATTGCGACAAAGCATAAAAAAGGCTGTAGGAAGTTTATTCTTACAGCCTTTTTTATGAATATATTGATTGTTACTGATTACGAATTTATGAGTATCTCAGGATTTGTCCCGGCTTCACCCTCATTGTCTTTGTTATATGGTTGAGCTTGCAAATATGTTCGACTGTCGTACCTCTCTTACGAGCGATGCTTGCCAAGGTTTCTCCCCTTGACACCTTATGGTAGCGAACGTTTCCACCTTCCACATTGTTTCCGATATTCTCGTTGTCGGCAGAAGCCAAGTCTGTACTTTCCTTGCCACGTACACGATTGGCAGCAAGTGACTCCTTATTATATGTATCCTTGCGGAAGAAATAATAGTCGCCTGTCACATCCTGGTTCTTGAAGTCGAACATAAGGGCAGGGTTCAAGGCTACGCCGCAAAGACGTGTTTCAAAGTGAAGATGAGAACCTGTGCTTCGTCCGGTATTTCCTCCAAGTCCTATAGGGTCACCGGCATGAACAGTTTCATTTTCCCCTACAAGATGCTTTGACATATGTCCATAGATTGTCTCCAATCCGTTGTGGTGACGTATCACCACATAGTTTCCATATCCGTTTGCTTCATATCTTACGATACGCACCTTACCATCGAAGGCTGCACGGATAGTATCGCCTATATATACTTTGATGTCGAGTCCTTTGTGCATACGTCCCCAACGGCTACCGAAGTTAGATGTTATGATGCGACTCGTTGTCGGCATGCAGAAATGACGCAAGTTGATGTTGAATGAGTCTGGAAGTTCTGATGCACGATGTGCATAGCGGTTATTCCAATCCTTATATAGCTGGCCTGATGGTGCTGCAGCCTGCTCACGCTGTACCATGCTGCGCAGGGCCAAAGTATCTACTGCCTTAAGTTTCTTGTCTACTGGAGCTTGGCGTGCCAACAAGTCCTGTGCTACTGCCGGTACTGTTGCCAATGCCATTACTGCCGTTATTGCTAATGTCTTTAAAGTCCTTCTTAATTGCATAAATAAAAATTTAATACGGAATGCCTGCTTCTTGCACGGCATTGCTTTGTTTAAGGTTAATCATTACGATGGATATACAAACTATATATTCGTCATGATGATTACAAATTCGCTGCAAAGATAGTAAAATTATTTGATTTTCGTTCTTCGCTTAACAGTTTTTAGTGTGGCTTTAACACATCGGATATTTCGTAAAACGCTATAAATTAGCACTATTCATGCGTCTTATGCACGTGAAAGTGTACGGTGTTATGATATGGCGGACCAGTTAATATTTGTTTTCCGAAGTGCCGCCAAGCGTTGCCACAACATACTGTTTTCTGTCTTATCGCAGTTCGGATCGCCGTCTATTATCTTCTGTGCTTCTTCTCTTGCCAGCTGCACTATCTGCCCGTCTCTTGCTATGTCTGCTATCTTCAGGTCGAAGGCCATTCCACTCTGCTGGGTACCCTCAAGGTCCCCGGGACCACGCAGCTTCAGGTCTGCTTCCGCTATGAGAAAGCCGTCGTTTGTGTCACACATTATATTTATGCGATTACGGGTTTCATCAGACAGCTGGGGCTTGCTTACAAGGATACAATATGACTGGCTGGCGCCTCGCCCTACCCTGCCCCTGAGCTGATGCAGTTGCGACAAGCCGAAGCGTTCGGCATTGAGAATGACCATGACGGATGCGTTCGGCACATTCACGCCTACCTCTATTACTGTGGTGGCAACAAGAATCTGTGTTTCTCCTTTAACAAACTTTTGCATCTCTTCTTCTTTCTCTGCCGCTTTCATCTTACCGTGAACCTTACTGAGACGATATTCCGGAAAGACTTCTTTAAGTGTTTCAAAGCCCTCTTCAAGGTTCTGAAGGTCAAGCTTTTCGCTTTCCTTTATCAACGGGAACACGATATAAACCTGCCTGCCTTCTTTTATCTGCTGGCGAATGCCGCTATAGAGACTTGTTGTCTGGTTGTTGTATTTGTGCAACGTCACCACAGGCTTACGCCCTGGCGGCAGCTGGTCTATAACGCTGACATCCAGGTCGCCATAGATTGTCATGGCGAGAGTGCGCGGAATCGGCGTTGCCGTCATAACGAGCACATGGGGCGGATTCTGGCTTTTGTTCCATAGCTTTGCCCTCTGAGCCACTCCGAAGCGATGCTGTTCATCCACAACGACAAGTCCCAGCCGCAGAAACTGCACCGTATCTTCTATCACGGCATGTGTGCCGACAAGAATGTTCACGCTTCCGTCTATCAGTCCTTCAAGCACCGCCTTTCGTTTCTTGCCCTTTACTATTCCAGTCAGCAGCTCCACCCTTATGTCCATGTCGCCGAGAAACTCCCTTATCGTAGCAAGATGCTGCTCGGCAAGAATCTCCGTGGGTGCCATGATACATGCCTGATAACCGTTGTCGAGGGCTATCAGCATGGTCATCAGCGCCACAAGTGTCTTTCCGCTTCCCACATCGCCTTGCAGCAGACGGTTCATCTGTCTGCCGCTGCCGAGATCTTGTCTTATCTCTCTCATCACCCGCTTCTGTGCATCAGTTAGTGGGAACGGCAGATGGTCGCGATAGAAACCATTGAAGATGTTGCCGATATGCTGGAACACATATCCGCGGTATTTGCGTCTTTGGTCGGAGGCATACCTTAATATATTAAGCTGCACATAGAAGAGCTCTTCAAATTTCAAGCGGAAACGCGCATTGCGCAGGTCTTCCGCATTCTTAGGATAATGCACATTGCGCATTGCCGTATCTCTCGACACGAGGCGCAGTCGGTTTGCAATAAACGGCGGAAGAGTTTCACGTAGCGGCTCGCTCATCTTCTCAAGCATGCTCTTTGTTATCTTCTCTATAGAGCGCGAGGTGAGCCCTGCCTTTTTCATCTTCTCTGTGGTCATATAATATGGCTGCATTCCCATCTGCGAGAGCTGCAGGTCTGCCGCCTTGTCTATATCGGGATGGGCGAACTGGTATCTGCCGCCATACACCGAGGGCTTTCCGAAGACGATATATTCCACTCCTTCCTTATATTGCTGCGAAGCATATTTTATGCCAGAGAACCATACGAGGTCTGCCACACCGGTACCGTCGTAGAAATGTGCCACGAGACGTTTCTTGCGGGGAGTTGTCTCAAACTCCTCGAAGCTGAGTATCCTGCCCTTTATCTGCACGAAGGGCATGTCGCTACGCAACTCGTCGACATGATATATCCTGCTTCTGTCTACATATTTATAAGGGTAATACTCCAGCAGGTCAGATACCTTTCCGATACCCAACTCCTTCTGCAGCATTTCCTTTTTCTTTGGTCCTACTCCAGACAGATATTGTATGTCCTGGTCTAAGATGTCAAGCATTCCTTAGTATGGCCTCAGCCACGGCGAGGTCGAAAGGTGTTGTTATTTTTATGTTCTCCCGGTTGCCATCTACAAGGGCCACCTCATGGCCGTCGTGCTCCACAACGGAAGCATCATCGGTAAACTCCGGCTTGTATCCCTGCCGATATGCTTTCTTAAGCACCTGCACGCCGAACACCTGCGGTGTCTGCACTATGCGGTATTCATCTCTCTGCACCGTGGCGGAATGTATTTCTCCTCCGAGTACGAAAGACGACTGCCGGTCTGTTTCGTACATTTCTTCCGGCACTTCCACCTTAAACAGATGGCGCAGCGTATCTACCACCGGCACCACGGGTACAGCAGCTCCTGTCTTCTCCGCCTCCTTGACGGCACGGTATATAGTGCCTCCCGAGGGGAACGGGCGCACTCCGTCGTGCACTCCCACGATGCCGTCGTCATCATCCGGAATCATATCAAGTCCGTTCTTCACGGAATGGAAGCGTGTCTCCCCTCCATCGGCAAGCATCACGGGCTCATGGAAGGAATATTCCTCGCACAGTTCTTTCCAGTACTCCTGCTGTGCCTTCGGCAATACGAGGATTATCCTCATAGCGTCGTTATAACTCCGGAATGCCCTTATGGTGTGCATCAGCACCGGCAGTCCGCCGATGGAAAGGAACTGCTTTGGCACGTCGCCGCCCATGCGCAGTCCCTTTCCGCCAGCCACTATAATAATATATTGTGTCTTGTCCATTTCAATAAGCTGACCGTCCCTTCCGGTTTATTTCTCCATCAGATGCAGATACATCATTCCCTCTGCCACGGCATGGGCGGTCTGCTCTGTTGTCAGCATGGCAAGGAGGGTGTAGGCGTATGGCAGAGTGGCGGCAGGACCTTCGCCCGTCACTACGTTGCCGTCAACTGTACACAGTTCATGGGTGTACTCTGCTCCGGTGAGATATTTCTCGAAACCCGGATAGCAGGTGGCGCGCTTGCCTTCTACGATACCAAGACTGCCGAACACCATCGGTGCGGCACAGATGGCAGCCACGAGTTTGCCGCTTTCATACTGGCTGAGCACAGCCTTGCGTACTCCCTCATGCTCGTTGAGATTGGTGGCTCCTGGCAGCCCGCCCGGCAGCATCAGCAGGTCGGCATCGCTGAAGTCGGCGTCTTCGAACTTCATGTCTGCCTTCAGCACTACGCCGTGTGCCATCTCTACGTACTCAGAGCCTGTTATGCTCACGGTCTTTACCTCTACTCCGCCACGGCGGAACACGTCAACGGGAATCAGACTCTCTATCTCTTCTGACCCGTTGGCAAAAAACATATATACCTTTGCCATAAGATTTTGTTGTTTAATTATTTCATTGATAGAACGTTTGTCTTTCTTTATATACCGCTGGAAGAGTTCCGACGAAACGGTTTTGTTGTCCTCGTCCTGCGAATCTCGCTTCAACTTGTATTCTCGTGCCATAGTACTTCAACTTTTTATTGTTACCTTTAAACCACTATCTTCTACAAAAAACAACGCTGACCTATAGCAGAAGCATCATACTTTCCTTAATGCCATGCCAAGATGCGGTTTGTTTTATACAAAGGTAAGAATAATATTTGAATCCGTCAATCCGCCACGTCACTTTTTTCGCAATTCGCTTCATCCGGCAACCCACAGACTCCCTTTCGGAAAGCCATATCCTTATGCCAAGCAAGCCGTATACTTACGACCCGTAAGCCGCATGCTTACCGACCGTAAGTCATAGACTTATCAAGCCTAAGCCATAGGCTTTCGAACTGCAAGCCGCAGACCGGCACTCCCTACAAAACAAAAACACCCTCCATGACGACTGCTTTCCATCCTCATCAGAGTAAAAAACAACCGCCATGAAGGGTTATTAAATTTCAGTTTCCGATATCCGACTTATTGTTTCAGACACTCAAGATAAGCCTCGATTGTGTTTTTCAGGCCCATATACAAGGCGTCAGAGATAAGAGCATGACCTATGCTGACCTCGTCTGTCCACGGAATCATCTTGTGGTAATAGGCAAGATTCACAAGGCTGAGGTCGTGGCCGGCATTAAGTCCGAGTCCCGACTCGCATGCCGCTACTGATGCGTCGAGGAAAGGCTTTATCGCCTCCTTACGGTCGAGCATATAGTTTGCGGCATAAGGCTCTGTATACAACTCCACGCGGTCGGCACCACATTCCTTTGCACCGCGCACCATTTCTTCCGATGGGTCTACGAAGATGCTTGTGCGGATGCCTGCCTCTTTGAAACGGCCTACCACGTCGACAAGAAACTCCTTGTTGCGTATCGTGTCCCAGCCATGATTGCTTGTCAGCTGGTCATCGCCGTCGGGCACAAGTGTTACCTGTGTCGGCTTCACCTCAAGAACCAGGTCGATGTATTTTGGAATCGGGTTTCCCTCAATGTTAAACTCCGTCGTAATAAGCGGCTTTATCTCCCTTACATCCTGATAACGAATATGGCGCTCATCTGGTCTGGGATGAACGGTAATGCCTTGCGCTCCGAACAGCTGGCAGTCTTGAGCCACTTTCTCCACATCGGGATTATTGCCGCCTCTGGCATTGCGTAGGGTGGCAACCTTGTTGATGTTTACACTTAATTTTGTCATGTCAAATTAATTTGTTTATACACCATGTCCGCCTTTCGCCAAAAAAGCGTATATTTGCAGACATATTTACCAGCGCAAAGTTACAAAAACATTTGCAATGGCAGAATAAATAGTGTACGGAAAGATAAAAAACCCACAAATATGTCGCTGCAGAAACTCAATTTTGCCATTTTCGGCAATATTTATCAGGCTGACAAATCGGCTGGAATACAACAGGTGCTGCACTCGTTGAAGGAAAGAATGGCGGGAGTGAGCATGGAAAAGACTTTTTACGACTTCCTCGTAAAGACGCGCGGACTATGTCTCGACGGAGTAAGCGTGTTCGACGGGAACTACGAAAACGCAGACTTTGTCATCTCCATGGGCGGCGACGGCACGCTGCTGCGCTCCGCCTACTGTGTGGGAGACCGCTGCACACCTATCATAGGAGTAAACATGGGCAGGCTCGGATTCCTTGCAGGAGTGAGCGTAGAGGAGATTGACGAGGTGCTCGACAATATATATAAGGAGGAATACATAGTGGACTGCCTCGCCATGGTGCAGGTAGAGACAACAAGGGGCGACGGAACGGAGACACAGGAATGTGCGCTCAACGAGATTGCCGTGCTGAAGCGAGACAACGCCTCCATGATTTCCATCCGTACAAGCATAAACGGAGAATATATCGTGACCTATCATGCCGACGGACTCATCATCAGCACACCTACCGGTTCTACGGCATACTCTCTGTCGAACGGAGGTCCTATCATCGTGCCGCACACCGGCACGCTATGCATAACGCCGGTGGCACCACACAGCCTGACGGCAAGACCTATAGTAATGTCCGACAATGCAGTAATAACACTCGAAGTGGAAAGCAGAAGCCACAACTTCCTTGTGGCTGCCGACGGACGCTCTACGAAATGCGACGAAAGCCAGGTGCTCACCATACGACGCACACCATACGACGCACATATCGTGAAGCCGCAAAGCATGACTTACTTCTCCACACTACGCAAAAAGATGATGTGGGGAGCTGATACGAGAAAAGGATAAGTGACTATAGAATCTTAAACAGAATGATAAAATCAAAACTGCGTTCATTGTTCAACATCCCCAACAGCCACTATTCTGCCAGAGAAATACTACGCTGGCTATGGAGGGCATGGAGGGGAAACCGGCTGCAGGCCGTGGTCAACGCTACGCTCGGGCTGCTCGACGTGGCTGTAAGCCTCTCCTCGGTATGGGCTGTGAAGCATGCCATCGACGTTGCCTCACACACCACCGAAGGCTCTCTCTACTGGGCTGTGGCACTTATGGGACTGCTTATCCTCTGCGGGTTTGCCATTAACATTTCCGCCGTATGGGTGAGAAACATACTCGGAATAAAGGCCCAGAATAGAATGCAGCAGCGTATGCTCGACCGTATTCTAAGGTCGGAATGGAGAGGAAAGGAGAAAAGACACAGCGGCGACGTGCTCAACAGACTGGAGTTTGACGTCAACAACGTTGTGAACTTCCTCACCGAAACAGTACCTAACACGCTCTCGGTGCTCGCTCTCTTCATCGGTTCATTCTGCTATCTGTTCTCCATGGACCCTTGGCTTGCGGCAATCATCGTGTTCATGCTGCCCGTCTTCATCCTGTCGAGCAAAGTTTATGTAGGACACATGAGGAAACTCACACGCCAAGTGCGCAACAGCGACAGCAAAGTGCAGAGTGTCCTTCAGGAGACGATACAGCACCGTATGCTCATCAAGACCATGGAGAAAGACGAGGCTATGGTGGACAGACTGGAGGGCATGCAGAGCGAGCTGCGCCACAACGTGGTGAAACGCACCAAGTTCTCTGTCTTCTCAAACCTCATCCTCAACTTCGGCTTCGCACTCGGCTATCTTACAGCCTTCCTGTGGAGCGCACTTAGGATGTCCGCCGGCACACTTACTTTCGGAGGCATGACGGCTTTCCTGCAACTCGTGGCTAAGATTCAAGGACCGGCACGCAACCTGACGAAACTTGTACCGGCATTCGTATCAGTGTTTACTGCTGCCGAAAGACTCATGGAACTGGAGGAGAACCCGCTTGAGGAACAGGGCGAACCCATCTACCTGAACAAGGCGGAAGGCGGTGTGGGTATAAAGTTCAGCAACGTCACCTATGCCTACGATGATGGAAAGAGAAACGTCATAGACAACCTTACGTTCGACTTCAAGCCAAACTCCTGCACAGCTATCCTCGGAGAAACGGGAGCCGGAAAGACGACTATCGTAAGACTCATACTTGCCCTGCTCCACCCCGTAAAAGGTAATGTCACTATATATAATAAGGTGGAAGAGAAAGATATATCTCCACGCATCCGCTGCAATCTCGTCTACGTACCACAAGGGAACACCTTGCTGAGCGGTTCTATACGCGACAACCTGAGGATGGGAAGGCTGAATGCTACCGACGAAGAGATGTATGCCGCCCTTGACAAGGCATGTGCCGGATTCGTAAAGGAGCTGCCTGACGGACTGGCTACCAACTGTGCGGAGGCTGGAGGCGGACTGAGCGAAGGACAGGCACAGCGCATTGCCATAGCAAGAGCACTGCTCAGGGAAGGCAGCGTGATGATCTTCGACGAGGCAACGAGTGCTCTCGACCCGGAGACGGAACGCACACTGCTGAAGAATCTGCTTGGCGAACACTCACACACCATAATCTTCATAACCCACCGCCCGGCTGTGGTGGACTATTGCGATAATGTTCTAAGAATAGGAAACGAATAAAAACTATAAATATATGAATATCAAGAAAACTATCTTATCATTGGCTCTCATCTTTGTTGCCTCCCTCAACGTTGCAGCACAGAGCCAGACGGAGCAGGGCAAAGACCTTGACTCCCTATACGCTCAGAATCTCCTGAAGACAGGTACCGTGGCTCCTGAATTCTCTCTGCCCATGCCCAACAGGAAAATCTTCAGTCTTGCCGACCACAAGGGCAAGTACATACTGCTCGACTTCTGGGCTTCGTGGTGTCCCGACTGCCGCAAAGACATTCCCAAAGTGAAGGAGATGTATGAGAGATACGGCAAGAAGGTGGTGTTCGTCGGAGTTTCTTTCGACACCGACCACAACAGATGGAGCAACTGCATAGCAAACAACCAGATGACTTGGCTGCACGTCAGCGAACTGAAGAGAATGCGCGAGGCTGAGATTTCAAAAACCTACGGAGTGCAATGGATTCCATCCATGACGCTCATCGGACCCGACGGAAAGGTGATTCTCTCCACCGTAGTGATTGAAAGAATGGAGAAAGCACTCTCTGAAATCAAAGACTAACCGCTTTGACCAACAACTTTTAATACTTCTTTAACCCCAAGAAACAGAAAAATAAACGAATATGCCAGAATCAAATTTTGTAGACTACGTAAAGATATATTGCCGCTCCGGTAAGGGCGGAAAAGGCTCTATGCACCTGCGCCACGTAAAATACCAGCCTAACGGCGGACCTGACGGTGGCGACGGCGGCAAGGGAGGAAGCATCATACTGCGAGGAAACCATAACTACTGGACTCTGCTCCACCTGAAATACCAGCGCCACATAAAGGCGGAACATGGAGGAAACGGAGGAAGAGACAAATGCCACGGCACCGACGGAAAGGACGTATACATCGACGTGCCGTGCGGTACGGTGGTTTACGACGCGGAAACAGGTAAGTTCATTTGTGACGTGATGCACGACGGACAGGAAGTGATGCTGCTGAAAGGCGGTCGTGGAGGACTTGGCAACTACCAGTTCCGCACCGCCACGAACCAGGCTCCACGCTACGCCCAGCCAGGAGAACCGATGCAGGAGATGACTGTCATCATGGAGTTGAAGCTCCTTGCCGACGTGGGTCTCGTCGGTTTCCCGAATGCAGGCAAGAGCACCTTGCTCTCTGCCGTATCGAGTGCGCGCCCTAAGATTGCCAATTACCCCTTCACCACTCTCGAACCATCGCTCGGCATCGTGGAATACCACGACCATAAGTCGTTCGTCATGGCAGACATACCGGGTATCATCGAAGGAGCAAGCGAAGGAAAAGGATTGGGACTGAGATTCCTGAGACATATAGAACGCAACTCACTACTCCTCTTTATGGTGCCGGGAGACACCGACGACATAAAGCGAGAGTACGAAATTCTGCTCAACGAGCTGACGAGCTTCAACCCGGAGATGCTCGACAAGCATCGCGTACTGGCGGTGACAAAGAGCGACTTGCTCGATGAGGAACTTATAGAAATGCTGAAAGAGACGTTGCCAGAAGACTTGCCCGTTGTATTCATCTCTTCCGTTACAGGACAGGGTATCAACGAACTGAAGGACATTCTGTGGAAAGAGCTTAACAGCGAAAGCAACAAGATTGCCGGCGTCATAGCAGAGGAGTCTCTCGTACACCGCGACAAAGACCTCAGCTCTCTGCCGGAGGAGCTTCGTTCTGAGGGTGAAGACGAGATTGAATTTGTCGATGACGAGGATGTTGAAGACGTTGACGACCTCGATGACTTTGAATATGAAATGGAGGATGAGGACTGATGAAGGCTCCGGAACTTTCATATTATAATATCGCCGATGGGATAATCTCTTTCAGCACCACGCGCCATGGCGGATGCAGCAGAGGAAACTATGGCGAGTTCAACATCAACAAATATTGCGGCGACGAAGCAGAAGCGATAAATAAAAACCGCAAGGCTCTTGCCGCCGAGCTGGGCATTGATGCCGACCACATGATAATACCGCATCAGACCCACGGCATAGAGACAAGACAGATTGCAGAAGACTTCCTTTCGCTACCGGAGAACATACGCAAGATGATTCTTGAGGGAGTGGATGCCGTTATGACAAACATCAAGGGGGTATGCGTCGGAGTGTCTACTGCCGACTGCATCCCTATCCTGCTCTATGACCCGGAGCATGAAGCCGTCTGCGCCGTACATGCCGGATGGAGAGGCACCGTGGCACGTATCGTCATGAAAGCGGTCACGGAGATGCGCCTTGCCTACCAGACCATACCTTCCGACCTCAAGGCTGTCATCGGGCCAGGAATATCACTTGATGCCTTTGAAGTGGGCAATGAGGTGTATGAGGAGTTTGCAAATGCCAACTTTGAGATGGACGCTATAAGCAAGCAGATGAAGGTGGCTGGTACAGACTTCGAATACAAATGGCACATAGACTTAAAGGAATGTAACCGCCGCCAGCTCTTGCAGTGTGGCATCAACGAGGAGAATATCCAGGTCAGCGACGTCTGTACTTATAACAATGTGGAGGATTTCTTCTCAGCCCGTCGCCTCGGCACCGCCTCTGGCAGGATATACTCAGGAATAATAATCAGGTAAGGATATGCAAAAGCCTCAAAGCTGTTCAACGCTTTGAGGCTTTTTATATATCGTCAAATATGTTTTCTATTACAGATTGTCGATAATATTACAGATGTCACCGAAGATGCGGTCGAGTTCACCAAGACCGTTGATGTGGTGATGGATGCCCTCCTTCTCATACCAGTCGATGAGCGGAGCTGTCTGGTTGTGGTAAACATCAAGACGCTTCTTGATTGTCTCTTCGTTGTCATCAGAGCGACCGCTCTCCTTTCCACGCTTGATAAGGCGTGTCATCAGCTCGTCCTCCGGAACATCAAGCTCTATCATCGCTGCCACATTATGACCACGTTCTGAGAGCATCTTCTTCAAGGCCTCTGCCTGTGGGATGGTACGTGGGAAACCGTCAAAGATAACGCCCTCATGCTCTTTGCCGAAGCCGTCGTAAACGCTGGCAAGGATGTCTACCATCAAATCATCCGGGATAAGCTGACCCTTGTCGATGAAAGCCTTGGCTGTCTTGCCAAGTTCTGTTTCGTTCTTGATTTCGTTGCGCAACACATCGCCGGTCGAGATATGTCCCAAGCCATATTTCTTGATCATCAGATCGCTCTGTGTACCCTTACCCGAACCAGGGGCACCGAAAATAACAATATTCTTCATTTGTTTTTTTGATTTTGTTTTATTAAACAATACCCAGACAACTCTGATCACTCGGAGCCGTCTGGACCTACTATATTTGTTCTTTATTTATTTCACTACATAGATGTCGCGCAGATTACGACCCAGTCCGTCGTAGTCAAGGCCATAGCCTACGATGAAGTCATTCGGTATCTCCATCGCCACATAGTCTATGTCGAGCTTACGCTTCAGATTCTCCGGCTTGAGCAGCAAGGTACAGATGCGAATCTCTGCCGGCTTGAAGTCCTTAAGATATTCAAGCATGCGCTCCATGGTCAGACCGGAGTCTACGATATCCTCAACGATAACGACAGTGCGCCCTTCGATATTCTCGTTGAGTCCCACGAGCTTCTTTACGTTGCCTGTAGACTCTGTTCCCTCGTATGAAGACATCTTCACAAAAGATATCTCACTCTCGATGGTGAGCATACGCATCAGGTCCGCAGCAAAAATAAACGAGCCGTTAAGCACTCCCAAAAGCAGAGGATTCTTTCCTTTTAGGTCATTGCTTATCTTGTCGGCAACGACTTTCACACGGCGCAGAATCTCCTCTTCCGGTATCAAAGTTTCAAAGGTTTTGTCCTTTATATCAATTGTAGCCATAAGTTTTTTTGTATTTTTGCGCACAAAAGTAATAAAAATATTCAAACTATACAGCAAACTATCCAATTAATTAGTATTTTTGCAGATATGAAGATACTTACTTGCACACAGATACGTGAGCTCGATAAATATACAATAGAACACGAGCCCATAAAATCTATAGATTTAATGGAACGTGCCGCCAAGGCTCTCACAAGAGGAATAACCAGTGTTTGGAGCAGCGACACGCAGATTGTTGTGTTTGCCGGACCAGGAAACAACGGCGGCGATGCACTCGCCGTGGCAAGAATGATGGCTGAACAGGGCTATGCCGTTAATGCCTATCTTTTTAATGTCAACAAGAGTCTTTCTCCTGACTGCGCCACGAACAAGGATAGAATAGAACAATGTAAAAGCATAAAGAATTTCACTGAGGTCACGGATGAGTTCGACCCGCCGGTCCTATCGGCAAAGACTCTCGTCATCGACGGTCTCTTCGGCTCCGGACTGAACAAGCCGCTTGCCGGAGGTTTCGCTTCGCTCGTGAAATACATCAACCAGTCGGAATGTAAAGTGGCGAGCATCGACATTCCGTCGGGATTAATGGCTGAGAACAACTCTTTCAATGCCCGCACCAATATCATACAGGCTGACTATACCTTCACGCTGCAACAGAAGAAGTTAGCGTTCCTCTTTGCCGAAAACCAGGTGTTCATTGGCAAACTGCGTGTGCTGGACATCCGTCTGAGCGCAGAGGGACTGAAGAACATTGATGCCGACTTCACGATGACGGAGGAATCCGACATCAGGGAGATGCTGCGGCAGAGGAATGACTTCTGGCATAAAGGTACGGCTGGCAGCGCACTGCTCGTAGCCGGAAAATACGGCATGGCGGGGGCTTCGGTTCTTGCTGCCAAGGCTTGCATGAGAGCTGGAGTGGGAAAGGTGACGGTACATGTGCCGCTGCGCAACAACGACATACTGCAAACAGCGGTGCCGGAGGCTATCGTCAGCCACGACTCTGACGGCAACATGTTTACGGAGGCTATCGCCTCTGACGACTTCGACGCCATGGGCATCGGACCGGGATTAGGCACGGAAGAGACAACCGCCATTGCCATGATTTCACAAATCAGACGCACACAGGCTCCGACTGTAATCGATGCCGACGGACTGAACATCCTTGCCTCCCACCGCGCATGGCTGCAGCAGATTCCCGTAGACTCCATCCTGACTCCTCATCCTGTGGAGTTTGAACGACTTGCCGGAGGAAGATCCAACGACAGCTATGAGCGTATGGAGAAAGCTGTGGAGATGGCAAGGTCAATGCACATTTATATAATAGTGAAAGACCATTATTCGATGCTCTGCATGCCTGACGGCAAAGTGGTGTTCAACTCTACCGGCAACAGCGGCATGGCAACTGCCGGCAGCGGCGATGTACTGACGGGTATCATAACCGCCCTCCTCGCAAGAGGATACAGCCAGAAGGAGGCTTGCATAATAGGTATGTTCCTGCATGGTCTTGCAGGAGACATTGCCGCCGAGGAACTTGGCAAGGAGAGTCTTATGGCAAGCGACATTATCAACTGCCTGCCGAAGGCTTTCAAAAGAATGGAAGACTAAAGGTGCAACTCTATATTGCGAACAATATCATCTGAAAATATCAGCATCATAAAATATAATATAAAGATGAAATCAAAGATTAAGAACATGCTATGCCTTGCGGCTCTTGCCTTCGGCACGACAGCTGCAGCACAGACAGGCAACGGACTGTCGGTGGAAGGGGCATCATACTATCTGCCTAAGACGGCTCTGCGCTTTGCAGTGCTGGTTGAGAAGACGACATATAAACCCGGCGACTTCGCCTCGTATGCCTCACGCTTTCTGAAGAGGAACGACATCAGTCTCGAACCGTCCACGACTTATCGCATCGTAAACATGAAACTCACGTCGGAGGCTCTGCCCGACACGGCTAAGTTCTATACGGCAAAGGCTGACGCCAAGCACAGCATACGCTCGCTGAGCCGTGATGAGAATGGTGTGCTCGTGGCTGTAAACGCCAAGCCACGCACGGTAGAGAAGCCGAAGGCTTTCGTTCCGGCACCGAAACCGGAACCTGTCAATCCGCGCGACTTCATGACTCAGGAGATTCTGAGTGCCGGCAGCACGGCTAAGATGGCGGAACTCTGCGTACAGGAGATCTACGACATCAGAGAGAACAAGGGACTGCTGAACAAAGGACAGGCGGACTTCATGCCGAAGGATGGAGAACAGCTACGCATCATGCTGCGCAATCTTGACAACCAGGAGAACGCCCTGATGCAGATGTTTGAAGGTACTACGGTGAAGGATACCACAGAAGCTATCGTCATGTATGTACCGACTCGTGAGGTTGACAAACAGCTGCTGTTCCGCTTTTCCAAATATCTCGGAATGACGGACAACGATGACCTCGGAGGCAATCCTTATTTTATAAAGGTGGAGGACTTGCACAACATGCCGACGCTGAACGGCAACACCGACGACGGAAAGAAGGACAAGGACAACGTAGGAATATACGTCAACCTGCCTGGCAAGATTCGTGTCACGGTATCAAACGGCAACAAGCCGATGGGAGCCTTCGAACTGTATGCCACACAGTTCGGCAAGACGGAATCGCTGAGCGGTGAACTGTTCAGCAAGAAATATACCACAAGTCTTGTGCTTAACCCTACAACGGGAAGCATCGAGAAGATCCAGACGGAAACGATAAAATAAAGGCGCGAGACTCTGAAACTGCAATAAAGAGGCTGTCTCGCCACCTCTATAGCCTTTACCGGAATAGGAGTCATGTGAAGACTCTCCGGAAAACGACAAAAACAAAAAACAGGCGCCCTGCTACATAGAAGTAACGAGCGCCTGTTTCTTTGTTTATTTATTTGCGATATTAGTCGAGCTGACCAAGTTTGTTGTCGCTGCCAAGCACGTCTACAATCTTGTGCTTGTACATCTGCTCCATCAAGTCGCGGGCTGGACCGCAGTACTTACGTGGGTCGAACTCAGCAGGCTTTTCTGTCAAAGTCTTGCGAACTGCTGCTGTGAAGGCGAGACGAGAGTCTGAGTCGATGTTGATCTTGCAGACTGCGCTCTTTGAAGCCTTGCGGAGCTGCTCCTCTGGAATACCTACTGCATCTGGCAACTTACCACCGTTAGCGTTGATGATGTCAACATACTCCTGTGGAACAGAAGAAGAACCGTGGAGAACGATTGGGAAACCAGGAAGTCTCTTCATAATCTCGTCGAGCACGTCGAATGCCAATGGAGGAGGAACAAGACGACCTGTCTTAGGATCGCGTGTGCACTGCTCTGGCTTGAACTTGTAAGCGCCGTGGCTTGTACCGATAGAGATAGCCAAAGAATCTACACCTGTCTTTGTGGTGAAGTCGATAACTTCCTCAGGCTTTGTATAGTGAGATACCTCTGAAGCAACCTCATCCTCAACACCTGCCAATACGCCAAGCTCACCCTCAACAGTAACGTCATACTGATGAGCATACTCTACAACCTTCTTTGTCAAGGCTACGTTCTCGTCGTAAGGAAGAGAAGAACCGTCAATCATCACTGATGAGAAGCCGAGGTCTACACAGTTCTTGCAAAGCTCGAAGCTGTCACCATGGTCGAGGTGGAGAACAATTTCAGGATGGTTGCATCCCAGCTCCTTTGCGTATGCTACAGCACCCTGTGCCATATAGCGGAGCAATGTAGGATTAGCGTAGTTACGCGCACCTTTTGAAACCTGAAGGATAACCGGAGACTTCAACTCTGAAGAAGCCTTGATTATTGCCTGCAACTGTTCCATGTTGTTGAAGTTGAATGCTGGAATGGCGTATCCGCCGTTGATGGCTCTCTTAAACATCTCTTTGGTGTTTACCAAGCCTAATTCTTTGTAACTTACCATAGTATTTGTAATTATAGTGTTTATAACTTTCCTTCACGATTATATAGACGATAAATTCATCGTCGGCTTATAACCAAGGGCAAAGTTAGCACTTTAATTTATCAAAGCAAAGGAATAATATCAATTTCATATTGCATTTTCATGAATTTTGATATAAATTAAAATAAAAAGCTCTTAACATGCGGTTTTTCAAAACGGAGATTACATTACGCATATATGAATTATCCGAAATTTCATTCTGTAGGAAGACAACATGAATTTGATAAAATCAGAAGTTGTAGACGTAAGTATATGTCATCTTCTTTTAGCAGCAGACACCTGTATATAACTTATCTATTGGAAATATCAAATCCCAATTCTTTCCCCAAACGATATTGCCAAACTCGATTTTGAACTTTTTGAATTTACTTTCATTCAAGTAAGATTCGTCCGGTTCGTTTGATTACTTCACGTTGGTCTGTGGGACAACGACCAATCTTGTGTCTTGCTGTCAACGACAATATAAGAACGGAAATACCCAATGACATGAGTGGGGAATCATTATGATCTGTTATTTATCTCCAATCGGTCATTGGGGGGGGGCATAAAAAGAGGATGTGCCTCTGTTTTGACACACCCTCCATTATGGTATTAGTTGAAAAACTATTAATCAATGTGTATCTTCCTGACCGAAGCACCGTTCTTCAAGATATAGAATCCCGGTTTCAGGCGCGACAAGGTGTTCTCGCTTTCTCCAACAATCTTTCCGTCCGTAGAATACACTGTGTAGATGTTGTTGTCCGCGTCGCAGGACATTGAATGGATACCGGTGGCCTTTTCTGCTTTGAAGGCAGGTGTAAGCGTCTGAATCTGTCGAGCTTCACCTTCGCCGTTAACGGTAACTCTCAGGTCGTACCATGTGGTTTCCGTCAGAGGTATGTCTGCAAGCGAAACACGGTAATAGTTGCCGTAGCCCGGAAGGAAGAAGTATTCAGCCAGTTCTTCCGCAACCAGAGGCTTGAAATCAGAACTGCCGTGAGGCGCATATTCCACGACTACAGACGATGGAGCTTTGTATTCATAGCTTTCGCGCCTTTCTCCCGGAACAAATTTGAAGGTTGCTGCTGTAAACTCGATATTAGAATTGTCACTTGCCACCAGATGGTCGGTGACATTGTCGTTTTCGTCTCTGAACTGCAGGCTGGTTACAGTTGGTATAAAACCGTCGGAAGCATTATAGGTCATGCTGCCGGTCACCTTTCCTTCAATTTCTTTGTCTATTATTACATTCCACATAGACACGTCGAACTGATAGGTCTCTCCGTTTCCCCAGTTCATCCTGTTGGAAAAATCGCCGGGAGACGAACATATCTCGTTGCCGTCGCATTTCACACTTACTGTCCGTCGATAGCCGCCTATGTCTTCAAGTTGTTTAGCAGTCATAAGGCCTGTGAAATTATAAGAGTCGAGTCCGTACTCTTCTCCATGGCGCCCCTTGAAGCCGTATGTGAATCCATTGTCCCAGGCCGTGCTTTTCGAAGATGACGGAAGGCACATGAGCACAGGTACCGCATTGCCGAGAATTGCTCTTTTGGGGAGAGGCTTCATGAATCTGGGGTGTCCTTTCTTCGGGAACTTGCCGTTCTCCAGCATTGCATTGCCATTGTCGAACAGATTGAGTCCGCATGGCAGCAGACCCTCTTCCGTCATTATGTAAGGCATGGAGGTTACGGATGCGTTGGCCATCTGGATAAGGTTGTCGCGCAGCATCGGATAGAATTTATAATATCCGTCGTATCCTTTCGGGTACCAGTAGAAAAGTATATTCGTTGGCAGGCTGAGATCGGAATTGCCCATGCCTACATAAGCATTGCAGCCATTGTCGATTGAAACAAAGTATCCCGTCATGGCAAAGTAAGGCATATCCTGTGTCTTGTTCCAACTGTCGCTCATTGGGGTCTTTGCAAAGCTTGTAGCTACATTTTCCCATCCGTCTTTGTCGGGTCCGTTGACGGCTTTTCCAAAATCGATGGGGTTTACCACAAATATAGGACCGAATTCCCATGAATATTCATCCATACGGGTGAAAGACATGCGTGAAGGGACCAGGTTGACAGAAATCCTCTTACATGAATTCTTGAAGCTGACACTTTCAGACTGTAGCAATGTGCCGTATTGGCTGTGTCGTATCATCAGCATGTAATCCGCCACGGAGCAGTTGCCTCTGTTGCCTGCGGAGGGAAGGATTATGTCCCCTCCGCCAGGTGTCTTCTGGCTTATCTCGGTGCTGATGGTCGCTTCACGTTGAGTGAGCATAATGCTTTTTGTGGACGACAGGTCTACGTCTTCCTTGAACAGGAATATCTCTTCATCGGAGTTTTCTGATGCGATGTATGCCATAATGTCATATACTCCTTTCTCTGCCTGAATGACATAAGAAGAGCCAGATTTCTGTCCTTCATAAAAGCGTGCCTTTTCAGTGCCTACCGATACAGCAATAACGGCGTTTATTATGTATCCTTCATTTGCAATGACTCCCACGTTGGCTTTGACGGATTTTGCTTTCAAGACAGGGGCGGCATCGTCGCTGCTGCATGTTGCTGACATTAGGGAAGGGCCGTATTGGATGCACTTTTTTACGGTGTTGTTGTCTGTTCCCGAAGCAGACATTCCCATGCTACACATAAGCGCGAATGTCAAGAAGGCGGTTTTTATGGTTGCTTTCATAGTTGTAATATATTAGAGAGTGCGTCAAAATATACTCCGCGTATGGCTTTATACTACTGTGTATACAATTCATTCAGACTGTATAGCAGCGTTGCAGACAATGCCACAAAGTATAATTCTGACGCACTCTTTCATTGTTTAGGAATCTATTGAATAATTACTTTATCATGACCTTGCGGGTTTCAATGCCGTTTGCAGTCAGGATGCGGACGATGTAGCAGCCGCTCTGTTTTACTCTGCATACATTGCCTTCAGATGCCGATGCCATCCGTCCGTCCGTCGTGTAGGCAGAAGCGGAAACGAAGTCGCCGTTGATTACAATGTTATGTCCGTTTGCATACACGCTGACAGTTTCGTTATTCAATTTGCCTACATGGTCTGTTTCCGACTTGGAGCTCTTGTAGATGCCGTCGGTCGTGAAGAGGAACCATGCCGGTTCGCTGTTCGGAGCTTCGTCGAATCCTGTCACATACAGAATGTAGTTCTTGCCAGGATAAACCGAAGAATAGCCGAAGTCGAGGTCGCCACTGTAAAGGTCTCTTACCTTGCGCTGCATGAACACGCTATACAGCCAGTCGTCAAGCCTGTTGTCGTTGAGGTATTCTTCAAAATCGTATGAGTCACCGTAGTACAATGCGTATTTTGCGTCCTTATCCGCAGGAATGATTTCCATATTGGCAGTAAACGTCTCTGTCGATATAGGAGCATTTGAAACAATGTCGTTGAGCTTGAGCTCGAATGACTGCTCTGTCACATTGCGCTTCAGCGTTCTGAACTCCTGGTAGTATACGGATGAAGTGCGGTAGCCGCCTTCGTCCATGAGATATGCGTATACATAATAGTCTGTATCCCATCTAAGGACAGACGTACCGATCGCCTTGCTCAGTTTGTCGTCAATTGCCTTGCGCTGCAGGTCTGACACTGCGAAGTATTGCCAAGGATAATATCCGAGACCTTCTCCCTCCCATATAGGAATCCTTACTTTTTCGTGTACGTTCTGTATGCCGCCAATTTCTTCAGCTTTAGCTTTGCTTATCACGCCAAGGATATACGGGCGCTGCATGTCGAAAGAGTAAACGGTGGCAGAAACATCACTTATCGTAGGATCGTATGCAGAAAGTGTTATAGCCTCCAGATCATCATCCACCGTACTGAATTCAGCCTGTGTTACAGATGTCGTGGCTTCACCCTCGAAGCCGAACACGGCAATATTCATGAGAGCGTCTATCTTGATGTTGTCCAGGGTCACGGTCTGGCTTCCATTATACACCTTGCCTTTAACCAGAGGCTTCAGCACATTGCGCAAGTATTTGTGTTCGTCTTCCGAACCCGGTGTAAGATCGTATTCATTTGCTATGTATTTGTCAAGGGCAACAACAGCATACGGGTCATCATTTGTGGTTGTCACTTTCACGTTTACTTTTTTCGTGAAATCCTCAGTGCCGTCTTCTACAGAAAGCACCTCCACATTAAAGGTGTTGTCGGAAACGATAGGGTCTGGAGTGCGGAATTCAATAGTTGTGACAGGCATATACAGATTGCCGTCATTGTCCAGTCCAAAAGCATAGGCTACATAATCTGTAGACATGTCAAGACCGCCGAGCCACCAGGTGTATTCACCCTTTTTGGCAGTCATCTGGTATATCTGGACCCAGTCCATACCGAATGTTTCAGCACCTACCTTAAAGAAGTTTTCAACCAGCATCTCCCAAATCTGAGGACCGGGGTAGTTCTCCTTTTCTACCACGTTGGCATACCAGTATATGTCGTCTTCCGAAGGAATACCCTTGACGCCAACAATCTCTGTAGTCACTTTTTCTATCGACAAATCAATGTGTGGAGTGACTACTCTGTCCTGGCCGCCAATCAGAGTGAACCTGAGAGTTTGCGTGTCGTTGCTGCGGCCAATGGTGCGGTCCGAATACCAGCGCTTGTTGCCAATGGCCCCCTTTTCAATCGTAATCTCATATTCGCCGTTATAGACAGGCTGGTCAAACTCAGCATAGAAAGTGGATTTGTCGGATGTGACACCTGTGATGATCTTCAGTTTCGCGGTGCACACATAGTCGCCGTTCACTTCTTTCATAGTGACATTCGGCTCTGTGCTGCTGCGGTCGGCCTTGAGGTCGGTTATGTCGCAAGAGAAGAATGTCATGGCAAATGATTTTTCGGCACTTATCTGCCCTTCTTCATTAGGTGCAGGCTTATAAATGTCGAGTTTCAGGTCATATTTGACCGGCGGAACAAGTTTGTATGATAAAGAAAGGTCTTTAGTATTAGAGTCTGCATTTTCGCCCTTCTTTCCAGAGATGGAGCCGGCAGGGAAGGAAAGGCTGACAGTGGCGTCTTTGTCTTCTGTAGTTAATGCCGGAGTGAACGTTACATTGATGATGTTGTCTTTTCCTGTGGCACTCACATTATATTTGTCTTTAGCCAGTTGCTCGCCGTCCAAAGAAACCGACGCGGCATTCGGGTCTACTGTCAATGTCTCTACATTGGTGAAGGTGAGTTTTACGTTGGAAAGTTCTTTGAACAGCAAGTCGCCGTTTGGATCGGCTGGCTCGCTTGTGAAGGTGTAGTCTAAAGAGCCTGGCGCTTTGCCCTGGACGGCAACAATCGACATCAGCTCATTGGTGCCAAGTACATTCTTTTCGTCATCGAGCAATTCGAACAGCCCGGGTTGCATTATTATTTCCCAACGGTTGTCAACACTGAGTGTCTTGCCTCCAAAATCAAAAACTATTTTGTTCTTCTGGCAATAGACGGTGCCGAGGTCATTGATTGGGTATGTTTTCCCATCCTTTTTGACTTCGTAAAAGTCAAAGCGATCAAAATAGTCGGGAATAAAACTCGCTTTTGCTGCATTAGGAAACTGGATTTCAATTGTTTCGAACGTTTCAGCATCCGAAGTCGGATTTGTTACCACATAAGAGAACGGATCTTCCCCCCCCCTCTTCATTGGCAAGCTTTTTCTGATTGCTTTGCTGCGCATACAGGCAGAAAGGAAGCGATACAAAAAACGCTAAAAAAGTCATAAAAATGTTTTTCATAAACTACCTTTTAAATTAATATTAGGTTCATTAACACAGTGACAAATTTATAGATTATATGTGGCATTATGGCGATTTGAGATAAAGAATTAAATAAAATTTAATCACCGATAGTTACTATTAACACAAATTAGTATAAATATAGAATAATGGATAATGTCAATTAATTATCACGTGCGGCGTTGAATTGCTGATGTCGTTAATACAAATTAGACAAACTACCCCAGTTCGAAATAAAATAGCGATTAGTTGCATGTGAAGAATGAAGAAACGAAGTTCGGCGGCTGGAGGGAAAGCCAATTATAGAATTAAGAATCGTAACTCGTTGAAATCCCTCTTGTCCTGCCAAGGGCACAATCAGAATCAAACGAAAATATTACAAATGATGGCGATAAGGAGAGGCGTTGCCTTTGCATTGTTTTATGGAACCGGACATCTGTCGTAATCTCAATAAAAAAGCGAGATTACGACAGGTTTCTTGCCTGAAAGTTGTCGCAATCTCGATTTTTTTATAACTTTGCGACAGGTCCCACTAATACGAGATAGATATGAAGGAGAATATTATAGGTAGAGAACAAGAGATAGCAAAGCTTGAAAATTATATTTCAAGCCGGAAATCTGAATTTATAGCCATTTATGGCAGACGCCGTGTAGGCAAGACTTTTCTTGTAAAAGAACTGTTTGAAAACCGATTTACGTTCCGCGTTACGGGTAAAGATAATGTTACGACAAAGGAGCAGCTTATAAGTTTCTGCTTTGCACTTAACGACCAATTAGGCATTGAGACAAATGCAGATAATTGGACAGAAGCCTTCCGACTTCTTCAAAAAGCCTTGGAAAAAAAGCCTGAAGGAACCAAAATAATCTTCTTCGATGAACTTCCTTGGTTCGACACTTATGCTTCCAACTTTATCAGTGCGCTTGAACACTTCTGGAATGACTGGGCTTCATATCGCAGCGACATCAAGTTGATAGCTTGCGGAAGTGCTACCACATGGATGCTCAACCAAGTTATTAATTCAAGAGGAGGACTCCATAACCGCATCACCCACAACATACTGCTCTCCCCGTTCAAACTATATGAAGTGGAAGCGTATTTCAAATCACAAGGATTCTATTATGAGCGACCGGAAATCATCGAGTGTTATATGGCAATGGGCGGTGTGGCTTATTACTTGTCACTTTTCGAAAACGACAAAAGCGTAGCGCAAAACATCCAGCAGCTCTGCTTCACACGTGGCGGAGAACTGACTGAAGAGTTTCAGCGCCTGTTTAATTCGCTCTTCAAGAAAGCCGACAATTATCTGGCTATTGTCACGGCACTGAAGAACAAGGGTAAAGGTATGACCCGACAGGATTTGCTTGATGCTACCGGATTGGCAAACAACGGCAGGTTCAGCCTGATACTTAAAGAACTTGAGCAATGTGATTTCATTCGCAGTTACACCCCATTCGGCAAGTCGAAGAAAGATATGATGTTTCAGCTGATAGATCCTTTCTGTCTGTTCTATTTCAAGTTCATGCATAACAAGGGCTCATTCATCGACAACTATTGGGTAAAGATGCAAACCACTGCAGAATATGAATCATGGTGTGGGCACGCATTTGAAATAGTATGCCTACACCACATCAACGAGATTGTCAAAGCTTTGGGCATAGACGGCTGCATCAACACTCCTTGTTCGTGGTCTTATCGTCCTACGGCCAGAGTTATGGCAGATGAGGAAGCTGACGAAGACTTGAGACACGGAACTCAAATAGACTTGCTGATAGACCGCTCTGACAAGTCTATCTCTATATGCGAGATGAAGTATTGCGATGGGGAATATGAGATAAGCAAGGCATACGACGCTCATCTGGCACACCGCTTGAAGGTTTTCAAGAAAGTGACGAAGACTGCAAAGACGCTTATTCCAACCTTCGTAACGCCACATGGTCTGTATAATAATATGTATGCAAGAAAGATAAACAGGCAGGTGACAGGAGACGATTTGTTCTGAATCTTGGTCAAGCGAAGCTGATTATCAGATGCTCAATTCAGTTGTGTACTCCGCTCATTAAGTTTCCGGACAGCATCCCGCGCGATAAATCAAGGACCAGGTAGTTACCCTCACGCCCTCACAATCCGGCTGGAGATCTATGGCGTGAGTGTACAATCTGTACCGTATTCTTCAGCATGTCGTTAATGGTTTCGATAATGTATCTCTTGCGCAGCA